>NZ_NXLP01000116.1:0-2800 GCF_003364125.1 Helicobacter sp. MIT 14-3879 | reverse complement strand
AATTAGAATAAATATTTTTATTTTCTAAATCTTTAGGATTTATTTTATCTAGGAATATGATAATATTATTTTTATCTTGAGATTCTAAGAGATAGGAATCTTTATTGTTACTTAATCTTGCTTGTCTTTGCTTATCTTTTAATTCTGTTTGATATTCCTCATAGGTAAGATTGCTTATTCTTTCTCTTTCCTTTTCATATTCACTCTGCCTCTCTTCTCTTATCTTTGTTACACTTTTATATAAATCTTTTCTAGCTTGTAAATATTCATCACTTAGAGAATCTTTGCCAAAAATAAAGATATTTGCAAAATTTGATTTATAACCTAAAATCTTACCAGCATTATCTTTATTAATAAAACTCTCACCATTTTCTTTGCAGATAGCAAAAGATTTGCAGGTATATAAAGCTCTAAGTAGATGAATAGGAGAGTCTTTATTTATAGAATCTATATCATTGTTATTTATGGTATGCACATAAAATCCCTTATCCCGCTTCTTAATATCGTATATAGAAGTGATTAAAGTATCTTTATTGTTAGCATTGATATAATTTAACTCATAATATAAATCATTATTTTTCATTTTTTCTCCTTAAATACTTATTGCCAAATCAAAGATTCCCAACCGCACCAATAACAGTTTATATAATATTCTGTATGCGGATTATTATCACTAACTAGAGATTGTTTTAAAAGCTCATTGCAAATATCTTCAATTGAGATTAATACAAGTAGCCAATTTACAGCACTAGCCATTTTTAAACCTCTCAATACTTGTTTAGCTTTATCCTTTTTAAGCCATTCATATTTGGTTATGAGTTTAAATACATCAAGTTTTAACTCAATAACCTCTGTGGCAAGTATATGATTACCAAATTGCTTCATTATAGTTGTCGTATCCATAAGGTCAATTGTATATACCTGATATATGTATGCTTGAAGTTCTTTTGGAAGTTCATTATGGCTATTTGGTAGATATTTAATGAGTCTAAATAGTGCTTCACTCATTGATTTATTAAGAGTAAATACTTCGGTATCAATAGTATGTGGCAAAAAACTATCTATTCTAACTTTGACAAATACATTATCCCCTATTGGTGCTTTTAAGATTTCATTATAGAGCTTTGCTGCTCCTGTTTTTGCGGTTTGATAATCATAAGAATTTTGCTGTGTTGTTATAAATTCTTCTTGGAGGTATTTGGGAATTTCATTTTGAATAGTTTTATCACTGCAAACAAGTAAATTATTATCCAATTTAATAGCATTTTTTACTTTATCAGTAATAGCAATGCTTTTAAATTCATCAATGTTATTATCATAAATACTAAAATCAAATGCAACTTGTGTCGTTATTTCATTAGTAATATCCACAGCCTTATTTATATAATGTGTAACTTGATTAGAGGTTACGCCTACCGCATTGTAAGTATAGACTTTTTCCACAATACTTGGATAGCTTAGAGCAAAGAGTTGAGCTAAATATCCACCAAAAGCGTGTCCTGTAACTACAATCTTTTTATCATTAATAATATATTTAAGTTTCTCATCATAAAATTTAAGCATACTTAAATAATATGTTATAGGCACTTTACCTCTAAATATCTTTAGTCCAGCCTTAGCGGCAGCCCAAAAAGAATGACTGATTTGAAATATATCAATACCCCTTATAGCAAGGATAAGTTCATCATTTTTCGTATCTTTAAATAAAGTAGCAGAGAATCCTGTCTCATCATCTTGATTAAAGGCAAGAATCGCATAACGATTGACAAACTTATCGGCTCGTTTGCTATCAAATCTTACATTGTAGTTATCAAAGAATAATAGAAAAGATTCGCTAAGGGCTTGGTGGTAGGTGGGTAAAGCTTTTTTATTTTTCTCATCTGAATTTTTCATTTTACCTTTAGAATCTTTTCCAAACATTCCCTCATTTAAACCTGTGGAATAAGAAGCCCAACATATTTCTGCATACTCAAAGAGTGTATTATATTTCTCTTGTCTGCTCATCTGTGTTAATACCCCCTTTCTCGTATTTTTTGTTTATATTCATCTATTCCATCACAAGCCAATGTCCTATCAAGTTTAGCAAATAAACCAATATCTAGCCAACCATAAGTTTTGTAGCCTTTATATAAAATATTTGTTCCATACTCGTAATATTGATATTCTGCTTTGCTTATTCTTAGGCTTATATTTTCTTCAATTAGTTTTACATCTATCCCATATTTTTTGTCTCGCATTCTTTCATAAACTTCCTTATTGTAAATAATTTCTTTATCTTTTAACTCCCCACATAATCTCTCAAACTCCCTAAAGCTAGGTTGCCATTCTAAAGGGACAAAGCTAAAGCCAAACCAAGTAAGCATAATGATAGGATAGGGTAAAGCTATGTAGAGTTTATTTATCTTTTTATTGATATTAAAAGCTTGAAAGATAATATAAATCATAAAGTTAATAAAGAGATATATCCATATACAAGAAAGGATAAAGAGTGTAATCCACCCAAAGAATGGAAAGGGGATAAAAGTAAGGACATAGAAAAATACTATATTTAAAAAAGTAAGTGTAGAGAGTATGGTATAAAATAAAGCAGATTTGAGATGTTTCCAAGTTTCTTTATAATTGTCTGTATTATTCATTATATAGAGATTCCTTTATGAATAGAATTTATGTCAATTTTAGCCCTATTTTATTTATTTCATTCATAAATCTTTTCTAGCTTGTAAATATTCATCACTTAAAGAATCTTTGTTGGAGATAAAGGAGAGATAGAAACTAGATTTGTATTTAAAAAAACTTTCAT
>NZ_NXLP01000115.1:0-2823 GCF_003364125.1 Helicobacter sp. MIT 14-3879 | reverse complement strand
TCACTTAGTATTGTAGAATCTATCTCATACACATTATCTAAATTTAGGGGCTTTAGATTTTTAGCTCCGGGTGAATTAAAGGTATAGACTTCTTTAATAATGCTAGATTCTTTATCAGTAGCAAAAGAGAGGGCAAAGAGTTGGGTAATAGCTCCTCCTAGAGAATGCCCTGTGATAGTTAGGCTATTTTTAGAATCTATTGGTGGGATAAAGTTAGATTGTGTAGGATTACCATTCTTGTCTTTAAGAAGCATAGGGTTAATATAAGGTGGAAATTCTCTATAATTATTATAGATTCTATGCCAAAGAGTATAATCTAGGCTATGATTACAATCAAAATTTAATTTATCACATAAAATACTATTATCTTTACCCTTTGGCATAGAATCTATATCTACATAAAAAGGAATTTCTCCTTTGCATTGATGATAGAATAAAAGCATATCCTCATACTGCTCTTGTGGGATATATCCTAATGCCATTCTAGCATCTGCTCTCAAATCTCCTGTATCATTTGGGGTAGTGCCACGAATAGAGAGGATATAGTTAGTATAGCCATATTGTGAAGTATATGTTACTTCTTTAGTCTTTTTATTGATTTGTTTTCTTTTTTCACCAAAGAGTGTTGCAGAGAAGCCTGAAGTAGTATTGGGTTGATGATGTAGGAGTTTAAAGCGAGAAGTAAAGTTTATGGTTCTATCGCTAAGTTCTTTAGGGTAGAGTTTAAGGCATTGATTTGTATTTGTATTAAAAATATGACAATTTTTATCATCTTTATATTGTGTAGAATCTATTTCTTTAGAAATATTTTGTATGTTATTATCAAGTGTTTTATTAGGAAATATAAGATTTTTTTCTATAACTTTATTTTGATTGAATCTTGCTTCAATAGCTCTTGCATAAGTAGTTAAGGTAGTTTGTCCATTTGTATTTGCAGTAGAGCCTAGTTTAAATCCATCTCCAAAATCTTTTTTATCTTCGTCTATCTTATAATTTTCTTGTGT
Organism: Helicobacter sp. MIT 14-3879; assembly: GCF_003364125.1. Taxonomy (NCBI): domain Bacteria; kingdom Pseudomonadati; phylum Campylobacterota; class Epsilonproteobacteria; order Campylobacterales; family Helicobacteraceae; genus Helicobacter; species Helicobacter sp. MIT 14-3879. Next base: position 1,819 of record NZ_NXLP01000115.1, on the reverse strand, counting down.
GTATTCTAGTAAAGCATAAGAAGCATCAGCACATTCTGCGTAGTCTAAAAACTTTTTAACTAAATCTAACTTTGCCTCTTGTGTTCTTATATCTTTACTCATTTGTTTTCCTTATCTTTTTATAATTTGATTATTTTCACATAACAATCTTTGCTCTATCTTCAAATGCCAACCAGCACCCTCATCACCCGATAGAAATAAACCATAATATTTAAACCAATAGTATTTTTCCTTAAAAAATGGCTTATTATTATAATATAAAGTTGCTTCTGTTTCTTTAAGTCTTTTTGTAATATTGTTTGAATAAGTTTCTTCAATTTCAAAATCACTCATTAAATATTCTTTTTTTGTTTTTTCATCATAATATTTTTCCATATTTCTTCTCTTATTATATATTCTATACAATTCCTCATCATAAATAACATTTTCAGCTTTTTCACATAATTTCTTAAACTCATAATATTGAGGGTCAATGCCTTTAAAAGAGATTCCACCCATAATAAGCATAAGATAAAAGAATAAAGAAAGACAAGGTAAGATTAAAGAGAGTGATTGAGAATATTGTTTATGAAAGATTTTATTAGTGATAAAGATTATAATCACACTAAAAAGATAGAATCCTATAAAGAATATAAAAGGAATGACAATGAAAAATAATAAGAACCACATTAAAGAAGATTCCTTAGCATATCTATATATTGATGATTAGGGAGAGAATCTAGGGCTAATGATACATCAGCTTCTGCTATATCATTAAAGATTCCTAAGGGGAATTCTGTGCCTCTTATAGCTAAAATATATTGTCTATCTTTTTCTAGCTTTTTTCTTGCATTTGTTTTATTATCTAACTTTCCTCTTATAGATATAATCTTTTGATTATTATCTTGTGTGTCCTCAAAGATTCCTTGTTTTAATTCTGTGCCTCTTATAGCTAAAATATATTCTTTAGATTCTTTATCTTGGAATAGAGTAGCAGATTTTCTTGCATTTGTTTTATTATTTAATTCTCCTAAGGGGAATTCTGTGCCTCTTATAGCTAAAATATATTGTCTATCTTTTTCTAGCTTTTTTCTTGTATTTGTCTTATTATCTAGCTCTTTTTCTAGCTCTCCTAAGTCCTCAAAGAGTGTAGCAGAGAATCCTGAAGTAGTATTGGGTTGATGAATAAGGAGGTCATAGCGAGAAAAGAATCTTTTAGCTTGAGTGGGAGTCATATCACCTTTTAATTTAAAGGTATTAAAAAATGTGCTATCTTGTGTTTCATAGTCAAAATAAGTAGCATCCATAATATCGTGTAGGGTGATAGTCAAAAGATTCCCATATTTATCTTTTTTATCTTTAAACTTCTTTCCGATTAAATCATAGTATCCATAACTAGCCCAAGCTAATTCTGCATTTTCTTTAAGTTTATTAATCATCTCTTTGTTTTTCATCTAACACCTCCAAATTTGATTATATATCATTACAAGTTAAAATTTTTTCACTCAAATAAATTCCTGTTCCCTCATTACCACTTAAGGAATAACATCTTGTGCGCCAAGTTGATAAAATTTTTATTGTAGCTAAATTTTCCATAGAATATCTATTATTATTTGGATATGCAAAAATATAATTATAAGATATTCTACCTTTATTTTTTGGAATATTAAAAGAATAACTTGCTATATTTTTCCTATAATCTATGAATATAGATTCTAATTTTTGAAATTTATAAGCCTCCTTATTCAATTCCTCCCAATCCAAAGTATCCAAACTTAAATCAAAATAACTTAATATCTTATTATACTTCTCTTTATTATTAGGTAATTCATTTAACTCA
>NZ_NXLP01000030.1:0-15998 GCF_003364125.1 Helicobacter sp. MIT 14-3879 | reverse complement strand
TCCCCTTGTCATTCTAAGCAAAGCGAAGTATCTCTTAAGGATTCTAAAAATATTTCTTGTCATTCTGAAGTCTTGCGAAGTAAGGCTGAAGAATCTCATAATGTAGAATCTAAAAGAGATTCTACACAAAGTGGCAATACTATCATTAGAGGTGATAACCTTGATGTGTTGAAGCTCCTAAAATCTGCTTATAGTGAAAAAATCAAAATGATTTATATCGACCCGCCTTATAATACTAAAAACGACAATTTCATCTACCCCGATGACTTTAGGGAGGATTATAATGAGATTCTTAAAGAAGTGGGATTGTTACTTGAAAATGAAAGGGGAGAGTGGGTAGAGACAGAGGCTTTAAAATTCTTTAAAAATATCACAGGGAGCAAATCTCATAGCGGGTGGCTTTGCTTTATGTTGCCTAGACTAAAACTTGCAAGGGATTTATTGCGTGAAGATGGCGTGATTTTTATCTCTATTGATGATAACGAACAAGCAAATTTAAAGATTTTGTGTGATGAGATTTTTGGCGAGGAGAATTTTGTAGGAGATTTTATCCGCAAGACAAAATCTACAACAAATGATGCTAAAACAGGGCTAAACTATCAACACGAATTTTTACTTTGCTATGCAAAAGATAGAGAATTTGTTAATCTTTTAGGCGGACAAAAAGATTTAAGTAAGTATAAAAATCCCGATAATGACCCAAATGGTGAATGGATTTCCAGTGATCCTAGTGCTAAAAGACAAACGAAAACAGGATATTTTCCCATAACCAATCCTTATACAGGCAAGGAGGATTATCCACCCAAAGGAATGGATTGGAGATTTTCACAAAATACTCTACAAAAACATATTGATGAGGGGCGAATTTGCTTTAAAAAAGAACATAAAGAAAATGAAAGAGGTTTTATTTATAAACGCTATTTAAAAGAATTAAAAACACATCAAAAAACTTTTGATTCTCTAAAATTTACTGAAAATAGCTTTATGAATCAAAGTGCTACAAAAGAACTTTTAGCTTTAGGAATGGGTGAATATTTTACTTACCCAAAGGGAGTAGATTTTATAAAAGAGATTTTAAGGCATTCTACGAATCCTAATAATGATTTTGATGAAGAAAGGCAAGAAAGTAAGCATTTAGATACCTCACATCTAAGTATGACAAAAAGGGAAAATTATCATACTAAGCCTTTGGGTGAAGAATCCCCTTGTCATTCTAAGCAAAGCGAAGTATCTCTTAAGGATTCTAAAAATATTTCTTGTCATTCTGAAGTCTTGCGAAGCAAGGCTGAAGAATCTCATAATGTAGAATCTAAAAGAGATTCTACACAAAGTGGCAATACTATCATTAGAGGCGATAACCTTGATGTGTTGAAGCTCCTAAAATCTGCTTATAGTGAAAAAATCAAAATGATTTATATCGACCCGCCTTATAATACTAAAAACGACAATTTCATCTACCCCGATGACTTTAGGGAGGATTATAATGAGATTCTTAAAGAAGTGGGATTGTTACTTGAAAATGAAAGGGGAGAGTGGGTAGAGACAGAGGCTTTAAAATTCTTTAAAAATATCACAGGGAGCAAATCTCATAGCGGGTGGCTTTGCTTTATGTTGCCTAGACTAAAACTTGCAAGGGATTTATTGCGTGAAGATGGCGTGATTTTTATCTCTATTGATGATAACGAACAAGCAAATTTAAAGATTTTGTGTGATGAGATTTTTGGCGAGGAGAATTTTGTAAGTAGTTTTGTGTGGCAAAAGAAATCGGGCGGAGGACAAGCAACATTATTTTATGAGGGACACGAATATATTTTAATTTATGCAAAAGATAAAACTTTAATGCAAGGATTATTTAAGGTAAAAGATAAATCAAAAAATATTGAAACGGATTTTTTAAGAAAAATTCACGGTAAATATACAAATAATTCTAAGCTTAAAGCAATGTATGAAAAATACCCAAGTAAGCTGATTGAACATAGAAATTTAATGTTTGAGGAAATGGATATATTTTTACAAGAAAAAATGATTACACAGGAAAAATACAATGAAATTAAACAAAATTTAGTAAATGGGACATATTTTTTAAAACCATATAATGATGATTTTAATCTTGTTTGTCGCTACAATGTTAAAAATCAATCTCTAATGTATTCTATAATTTCAGGAGTTTGGACTTCAGATGGTAATACAGAAATTGAAAATATATTTGGGTATGATGATATTTTTAACGACCCAAAACCCACCGTATTCCTTAAACAACTTATACAAAGCGTTACAATAAATCAAAACAATGAGCATTTACGGGGGGGGGGATACGCCTCATAGCTTAGAAGCTCAAATTTGTGATTCTAATTCCCTTTGTCATTCTAAGCCTTTGGGTGAAGAATCCCCTTGTCATTCTAAGCAAAGCGAAGTATCTCTTAAGGATTCTAAAAATATTTCTTGTCATTCTGAGCCACTCTCCCCTTGTCATTCTGAAGTCTTGCAAAGCAAGGCTGAAGAATCTCATAATGTAGAATCTAAAAGAGATGTTTCGGGCTTTTCAAGCCCTCAACAAGACAAGGTGATTTCAAATCAAGCACAAAGGATACTAGATTCTAACGCAGAAGCAGTTGAGATGAGAAATTGCGGTTTTCAAACTCGAGGTGAAAGGAGTTTAGTAAGCCTAAATGACCAAGCCAAGAGTGTAGAATCCGCGATTTATCGCTCAAAACAAGACGAAGTCGCAGTTTCTTTAGCGAATGCAGAGTCTGACCTTATCCTAGACTTTTTTGCAGGAAGTGGCACAACCGCTCAAGCGGTAATGGAGCTTAACGCAGAAGATGGAGGCAATAGAAAGTTTATTCTCGTGCAAATTGATGAAGAAATCAAAGAAGATAAAAGCAAAATTGCCTATGATTTTTGTAAAAATGAGCTGCATTCCTCTAAGCCTTGCATTAGTGATATTACGATTGAGAGGGTAAAGAGAGCAGGGGCAAAAATCGCTAAAGAGCATAAAGACTTCAAAGGTGATTTGGGCTTTAATGTGTATAGTTTGTGTGATAAACCTAGCTTAACCTGTGATAAAGAGGGGCATTTAGAGCTACTTGTAGGTAGAGAGGGTGCAAGCCCTAGCGATATTGCAAGAAACCTTGCATTGCAGTGTGGCAAAACCTTAGATAGAGAGCTAGAGTGTATTATGGAATCTAAACTCTATAAATGCGAGGATGTTTATTGTGTGGTGGAGTGTGATAAAGAAGTGCTAGAATTCTTAAGCCATACCAAGAATGAGTATATTTTCATTGATGGTTATGCTAATATAGGATTAGAGGAATTTTTAAACCTCAAAAATAGTGCAAATATTGACGAACGCTTAAGAATAGTGTATTGATAAAGCTTAAGAATTAATAAGAGCAAGGGCTATGATAAAGAAAGTGATATACCCGAGCCAGAGCAAAAAAAGATTGATTATGCAAGAGTATTTTTTAAAAAACTAGGAGAGAGTATGCAAAATAAAAATATTAAAGTGCTTTTTAGCCCCCGCATAAACAAGCAAAATTTGCTACAAGTCTTGCAAGAGGTTATGCAAAAAAGCAATGAAAAGAAGCAATGAGAGCAAAAAGCAATGAAAAGAAGTAGCTGAAAGCAAAAAGAAGATGAATGGATTCTAAATCTAGTTATAAGACATTGAAAGGTAAAATGATTAGAACAAAAATTAAATCAAACAATACAAAAAAATTCTACTAAAATATATAAATTGAAAAAAGTAATAGGATACAAAAATCTTATCTTTAAATAAGTTATATAAAAGGAAAAATAGATGAGTTTTGTAGAAAGTAAAGATAAGTTTGATAGAGAAAATATCAATAAAGATTCCTTTAGTGCATTCTTACCAGAGCATTTAACGATTAATAAACAAGTAAGATGGCTTAAAAGTGATGGTAGCAAAAATGAGCAATACTACAAATGGCAATTTCTTTTCAGCATTATAGATTCTAAGATGTTTGCTAAAGACTATATAGGCACAGAAATCTATCTGCCTAAAGGCAATAAAAATTCTGCTCCACTTAAGATTGATGCAGTGATTTTTGATGATAAGACTTGGTTTAGTAAATATCAAGATTATCATACTAATAACAATTTAGAATCTTTACAATGGCTTAAAGAGCATATTTTAGCAGTGATAGAGTTCAAAAAAGAAGATTCTAAAAGTATCGCAGAAGTCTATGATAAACAGCTCAAAGCTTATATGAAAGAAAGTGAAAAATCATTTTGCTTAGGCATTCTTTATGACACTGAACGGCTTTATTTGTTTAAAAAACAAAGTAAAGGCGATAAAACAATATTCTTGCGGTATTCCCAAGAGTTTAATCAAAAGGGTGAGGATTCTAAAACGAGTGATTTAAGCTTACACCTACCAGACCCTTATTCCAATATCCCCGATTTTGAACATCTAAAAAATTTCCAAAATCCAAAGCCCATTTTACGCGATAAAAGAAAACTTAATGAATTGGATACGATTTCAGGACTGCATTCAACAACTCTCAATCAATCTATGCGTAATATCCTTTATACCTTGGATAAAGTGGGTTTAGCTAATCAAAAAGGTTACTTGATTCTTATTCAAATCTTGAGCTTAAAAATCTATGATGAAAAGCATAATTCTCCTTTGCAATTTTATATCTTAGAAGAAGAGGCAAATTATCAAAAAATAAGTGATGAGGGAGTGCAAAACTTTATCAAAAGAATTGAAACTTTAATTGAAAATGCAAGTGGAAATTACCGCAAGATTTTAAAATCTAAAGAGTTAGATTTCAAAAACGAAAATCATCTTAAAGTATTGATTTGTATCGTCAAAGAATTTCAAGATTATTCTTTTGTAAATTCACACAAAAGTGATTTGTATCAGCTGATTTTTCACCACTTTGCTCAACCTTTTGCCAAAGATTCAAATGCACAATTTCTCACCCCCTTACCGCTCATTGATTTTTTGGTGAGTATTGTCAATCCTCGTAATGGTGAAAGTGTGATTGACCCAACTGTGGGTATTGCAGATTTTCTCTCTGTCTCTTATGTAAATTCTCATTCAAAGCTCAATGACAATAACATTTTTGGTGTAGATATTGATGAACAAATGATAAGTTTAGCTACTTTAAATATGCTACTTAATGGTGATGGAAATGCTACTTTAGAGCAAAAGTCTGATTTAGGTTCTATTGCTTATAAATTTGATAAAGACAATAAGCTTTTAGAGCTTGATTCTAATTTTAATGCAAAGGGAGATTGGGATAATAGAGCCGATGATAGAGAGCTTAAAAAGTTTGATGTTGTGCTAACCAATCCCCCTTTTGGTGAAAAACGAAGCTTTAACCCCATAACCACAAAAGAAAAAGACATAATTCAATGCTATGAAACTTGGGAATTTTATGATAGCAAGATAGACTTGGGCGTGGTATTTTTAGAGAATGCGTATCGAATCTTAAAAGATTATGGACGCTTTGGTATTGTGCTTTCAAACTCAATTGCAAGCATTGATACCCACAAGCTTACAAGACAATGGCTTATGGATAAATGCCGCATTGTTGCTATTTTTGACCTTCCTGCAAACACTTTTGCAGAAACAGGTGTCAATGTCTCTATGATAGTTGCCTATAAACCACCAAAAGCAGAACTTGAAAATCTCAAAAAGCAAGGATATAGTATTTTTATCAAAAATATAGAAAATATAGGCTATGAGATAAAAACAATTGATCGCGTTAAAACATTTTGCAATGTTTATAAAATCAATCCAGAAAATTTTGAGGTAGAGTTTGATAGCTTAGGCAGGGCAAAACTTGACGAGGACTTTAGTCAAACTATAAGAGATTTTAAATCTTGGTGTGCTATGCAAGAAGAATCTTTGCAAAAGATTTTTATTCAACCAAAGTGAGAGCGTATGGCATATATCGATATTCCAAGAGAAATAACCTATCAAGAGATAGTAGAAAATAACTACAACCTTTCTAGTAATGCCCACAAGAAACTTTTGATGAAAAATGCAAATTTTAAAACTTTAGGAGAGTTGTTAGATAGAGAACTAATGCGAAGTGATTTAGGTGTAGAGGTAGGCTCATTTGCGTATGTGAAAAAATCTCCATTTTATTTTATGCGAAGCAAGGCTTTGCAGGCGCATAGTTTTTTACCAGAGACTACAAGTGAGAGTGTGCTTTGCATATTACCACAAAGCTTTGTTAATGTAGATTTGAAAAAGGGAGATGTAATTATTTCCAAGGATAGCAACATTGGTGAAGTGGTGATTTTAGAAAAAGACTATCCTAACACTATGCTTTCAGGTGCTATGTATAAACTACCTATAAGCCAACATAAATACTATGCCCTTGCATTTATAAAGCATAAAGTTTTTAGAGAGCAGTTGGATTTTATTGTGCCAAAGGGTGCAACAATTCGTCACGCAAAACAACTCTTCTTAAACTGCAAAATCCCTTTTCCAAATTATAATTCAGTGCAAACTATTGCCTTTATAGAAACCCTCACGCAATCCATTATAGCCAAAGAAAGGCTTATCAAAGAGCGACATGCAAAGATTTTTGAGATGATAGAATCCGAACTTACCTATAACCAAAAGTCAGATTCTTTCACTTATTCGTATCCGACCTTTGCAGAACTTCAAAAATCTAGCCGACTTGATACAGGTATCTATTGTGAAGAGTTTAAGAAAATAGATTTTTTAATCAAGAACTATAAAAATGGAGTATTTTATATTGATGAGAATCACATAAAAAGTGGTAGCACTCCCAAGACACGTTTCATTGGTAAAGAGGAATATCTAAAACATCAATGGCTAACGCCCAGCCATTGCAGCGATTATGGGATAATCAAAGAAGTAGAGAGAATTAATTTTATAGGTAATGCAAATCTTATACGAGATTGTATTCTGTTTATTAATCGTGGGCAAGGAAGAGATTGCGGTAAAAGTATCTTTTATAATCTCAATGATTTAGGATTTGGACATCACAATCAAGGGATGTATAGAATTTTTAATTATCCCAAATACTTAATGCTTTTCATGCTCTGTTTTTTGAATACAGGTTTTATGCGAACATATTGTACCTATCTCTCGCTTGGCTCTAAAATGAAAGAATTAAAAATTGAGCATTTTTTACAAATCCCATTCCCAAATTTTCCCATAGAGCTACAAGAACAAATCACAAAGCTTTATCACAATCCTAATGCAAAGGTGGAATACAAAAACCTTAACTTAGAGAATTTTAAAACCCAAGATAATGAATTTTGTGAAATTGCTGGGATTTATGAGCTAGATAAAAGCATCAAAACTTTAAAAAGTATTCTTAACTCTGCTATTGATGATATTGTTAATGATAGAGAAGTAAAAATTAAATTCTAGGCAAACAAAATGGCTAAGAAAGAGAAATATATTTTGGATATTCATCGTGATTTGCAATGAAGCAATGAGAGCAAAAAAGTGATTTATACCATTAACTTATATCTTTTATCTTAATAGAGGAGATAGAAAAAATCTAATGCTATTTGGCTAAAGCAGTGATTGATTTTATAGTAATGCACAATGTTTTCTTATTTTGTTAATGCTAAAGTAATGATTGATAAGATTTTATAGCAAGAATTATAAGAATGCTAGATGAGGGGAATTTGGCTAAAGCAGTGATTGATAAGATTTTATAGAGATAGAAAAAATCTAATGCTATTTGTGTGCAAGGGTTATGAGAATAACAATGCAATTATCTTTAACAAAATTGATTATAGAATTTTTGTGATTTGATAAAAAAGTTGAATAGATTAATAACTACTTCTAGTTAAGCTTAGGGGTGATAAGCCCCAAATAGTTTATCTATCCAATTTTATAAAAGAAAGTCTAAGCAAATCTTGCAAGTTTTATTTTTCACTCTAAAGAAAGCTTATAAATAGGTTTTAATAGAATCTTACAAGTTTTATTTTTAAATGAAACTTTTTACAAATATTTCACAACTCTTATTTTAAGATTTTACATAGTGATTTTATACTTGCATTTTACTAGGTAAATCTAGCAGCATTTATTAAATAAGCATTTATTAATAAGCATAAAGAAATGTTGCATTATTTAATCTAGCAGATATTAATTTAAGGAAAGAAATGAAAAAGATATTATCATTTATGTTAATTCTTACTTTTGCTAGTAGCTTTGCTTTTGCAAAAGAGGATATTTATCCTATCACGCGTGAGATGGGTTCAGGCACTAGAGGGGCTTTTGTAGAGATTTTTGATATATTAAAAGATGTTAGGGGTAAGAAAATAGATTCTATCTCTCCAAAGGCAGAGGTTACGAACTCCACAGGGGTGATGATGGCGAGTGTAGCAGGCTCAAAAAATGCTATTGGCTATGTTTCACTTGGGGCTTTAAATGGCACGATTAAGGCACTAAGCGTTGATGGCATTGCCCCTAGTGTCGCTAATATCAATAATAAGCAATATAAAGTCTTTCGCCCTTTTAATGTGGTGATTAGAGAATCTAATCCTCTTATTAAAGATTTTTTAGAATATGCTATCAATGCAAAGTCAATCATTCAAAAGGCAGGCTATATTGCAATAGATTCTAAGGATTTTAGTAGCACTAAGCCTTCAGGTAAGCTCACTATTGCGGGTTCTAGTTCAGTAACCCCACTAATGGAAAAGCTAGTAGAGAGTTATAGAGATGTCAATCCTAATGCTAAGATAGAGATTCAGCAATCAGATTCAAGCACAGGGCTAAACTCGCTTTTAGAGGGTATCGCTGATATAGCAATGCTCTCTCGCAGTGTCAAACAAAGTGAATTAGATAAGAATCTTAGTGTAAAAGTCCTAGCCATTGATGGATTGGCAATTATCGTCAATAAAGATAATCCTATCAATAATCTCTCTTCACAAGAAATTAAGCAAATATTCACAGGTGTGATTGATTCTTGGGAGCAAATAAAGGGCAAATGAGGCAAATAACAAATAAAGCAAAAATGGAGGCAAAAAATAAGGAGAAAAGAAAAAAATGGAGAAAAGAAAATAAGGAGGCAGGGTGGGTGTAAAAGGCGGCATAGCAAAAAGGATAAATAGCAAATAAGAGTTATTTATAAAATTATAGATTAGGCTAGGGAGGTAAGGGATAAATGCAAATAATAGGCAGGGGAGTAATAATGAGGTAGGGAATAAGTGGCAAAGAAATGCTAAAAATGCTAAAAGATGTTTAGATTAAGAGTGAGTAAAAAACACTAACGATTAATGAAAATGACACAAGGGCTTAAAGATAGTATGGAAAATGTTTGAAAATGTTTGAAAATGTTTGAAGATGTTTGAAGATGTTTGAAGATGATTGAAGATGATTAAAGATGACGCAAGGACTTAAAGGCAGCGTGTTAGAGGAAAAAATGATTAAAAATGCTAAAAGATGATTAAAAGATATTTAAAAATGATAATTGCAAAATATAAGTTGATAGCACAAAGAGATAATCCTTTGTGTAGTAGAAAAAAGATAATGGCATTTGTCATTTTAAAAGGGTTAGGCGAAAAATCTTCTTGTCATTTTAAAGGGGTTAGTTAAGATTATTTTGACTTAAGCTTTTGGGCGAAGAATTATCTTGACTTAAGCGTAGCGAAGTATCTTTTAGAGATTCTAAAAATATTTAAAGAGATGTTTTGCTACTGCTTAATAAGACAAACTTCCTTGTCATACTGAGGCGTTAGCCGAAGTATCTTTTAGGGATTCTAAAAATATTTTTTGTCATTTTGAATCTGTCATTCTGAAGTCTTGCAAAGCAAGACTGAAGAATCTCATAATGTAGAATCTAACAGAGATGTTTCGGGCTTTTCAAGCCCTCAACAAGACAAGGCGGATTGCCATTGTGAGCCATTCTCCCCTTGTCATACTGAGGCGTTAGCCGAAGTATCTTAAAAGGATTCTAAAAGATTCCACAACAAGAGATTCTTCACTTGCCTAAAGGCAAGTTCAGAATGACAAGGGGGATAAATATTTAGCTTTTGTAGAATGACAAAGTGAGAGATATTTAGCTTTTGCAAACAAAAGAGATATTTCTCCTGTTTCATAGGTTTGTGCGTTGCTTTAAGCAATTCACCCACATTTGCAAATATGACAAGTGAAAAATATTAATGTTAAAAAGTGATAAAAGGATAAATAAAAGATGATTAAAAATGATAAAAATATCAATAGCTAAAAGGCAGCATGTTAGAAAAAAGCAATTAAAGGTGATAAAAGATAATTAAAAATATAAAGGACGACAAAAGATGATAAAAGGATAAAAACACTAAAAAATAACTAAAAAAGCTAAAAATAAAGGATAATAAAAGATGATAAAAATAAAAACATTAAAAGTAATTAAAGGCTATAAGAAATACTAAAAATAAAAAACTAACGCAAGAGCTTAAAGGCAGTGTGTTAGGGAAAAAGTGATTAAGAGAGCTTAAAAATAAAAACGCTAAAAAATAAGTAAAAAAGCTAAAAATAAAAGATGATAAAAGATGATACTAAGGATAACAAATGATGATAAAGATACTAAAAAATGACAAAAGATAACTAAGGATAATAAAAAAAAAATACTAAAAATAAAAAACTAACACAATGGCTTAAAGATAATATGCTAGGGAAAAAGCAATTAAAGGTGCTAAAAAAATGATTAAAAATACTTAAGAAGACAATAAAAGATGATGTAAAGATACAAATATTAAAGATAACAAAATGATAAAGATAATAAAAAATACTAGAGAGCTTAAAGATGATAAAAAATACTATAAAAACTAAAAAAATAATAAAAGACAATAAAAGGATAAAAAATGTTAAAAACACTAAAAAATGACAAAAAGGGCTTGCTATGCGTTGTAATAAATACTCTCTCAAGGACCTTTACCATTCCTTGTTGGTGCTCCTAAGGCTTACTATGCGTTATAATAAATACTCTCTCAAGGCTTTTGCAAAAGATATGAAAGAATTAATAGCTCTCATTGTGCGTTATAATAAATACTCTCTCAAGGAGGGCTTTTTTCAAGCTCTCTTTGTATCTTGTGCGATACTCTCTATCCTCGCAGTAGGCTTTATTTGCCTCTTTCTCTTTATCAATGCTATTCCTACTATTTATCACATTGGTTTCTTTGATTTTATCTTTGGATTAGATTGGTATCCTTTAGAAGAGATTTTTGGCATATTTCCTATGATTGTAGGAAGCCTTGCAGTGAGTGCCTTAGCCATTTTAATAGGTGTGCCTATCGGGGTATTTAGTGCGTTGTATCTTTCATTATTTTGCAAATCAAAGCTTAGGGCTTTTATCTTGCCTATCATTGAGCTTTTAGGGGCTATCCCCTCTGTTGTGTATGGATTCTTTGGCTTGGTTGTTTTAGTGCCATTTTTAGCCGATATTTTCGGGGGAATCTCTGGCAAAAGCCTACTTGCTGCCTCTTTAATCCTCTCTATTATGATTTTACCCACTATTATTTTAATCTCAAAAGCCGCACTAGATTCTGTGCCAAAGACTTATCTTGAGGGTGCATTAGCACTTGGTGCTTCAAAAGAATATAGCGTGTTTTTTGTTATCCTACCTGCCGCTAAATCGGGGATTTTAGCCTCTGTGATATTGGGGGTTGGTAGGGCTATTGGAGAGGCAATGGCAGTGATTATGATAGCAGGTAATCAAACTCAAATCCCCCACTCTTTGTTTGATGGCGTAAGGACACTTACTACGAATATCGTGCTTGAAATGGGCTATGCACAGGGTTTGCACAGAGAAGCTCTCATTGCTAATGCAGTGGTGCTTTTTGTCTTTATCTTGTTATTAAATATTAGCTTTAGCCTCTTAAAAAGGAATAAATAATGCAAAAAGTCGATATGGGAGAGTTCTTAGATAACTTTAGCCTTTTAAAAATATATAAAATGCAAAGGGGCAAGTAATGAAACATAAAAACATAAAAGGGCAAATAATACAAGGAAATAAAATGCAAAAAGGAATAAATAATGCAAAAATAAGTAAGAGACAAAAAATATCCTCTCTTTTTCTTTTCTTAGGTATGAGAATCTCTATTTTTAGCACTCTTGCCGTATTTTTTATATTAATTATTTTTGTGATTTTTAAGGGAATTTGGCATTTAAGTTGGGATTTATTTGCTTGGGAATACACTTCTAATAATGTCTCTATGATGCCCTCATTAATTAATACTCTAAATATGGTGTTACTCTCGCTTTTCATTGCCTTTCCTTTTGGAATCTTTGGGGCGATTTATCTCAATGAATACTGCAAAAGCCCTAAAATACTTTCTCTCATTAGTATCGCCTCTGAAACTCTTGTAGGCATTCCTAGTATCGTGTATGGCTTATTTGGCTATTTAGCCTTTGTGATTTATTTTGGCTTTAAGACAAGCTTTATTGCGGGGAGTTTGACTTTGTCAATTATGATTTTACCCCTTATCTTAAGAAGCTCACAAGAAGCCCTAAAGTCTGTGCCGCTTAATCTAAAAGAGGCAAGCTTTGCACTTGGCGCAGGAAAGATACGCACAATTTTTGCAGTCATTTTACCAGCGGCTAGTTCGGGCATACTTGCAGGTGTGATTCTTAGCGTTGGGAGGATTGTAGGAGAATCTGCCGCATTGCTCTATACTTCAGGGAGTGTGGCAAAAGTCGCTTCGCTTATGGATTCAGGGAGGACTTTAAGCGTGCATATGTATGCTATTTCTACTGAAGGATTGCATATTAATGAGGCTTATAGCACGGCAATGATACTTATCTTGCTCGTGCTTTTGCTTAATGGGAGCGCAAATTTTATCGCTAAAAAATTGACTAGATAAAGGGAGAAAATGGAAGAGAAATATTGCTTTAGCATTAAAGATATGAATCTTTTTTATGGGGATTTTCACGCACTTAAAAATATCAATATGCAGATTAAAAAGGGTGAGGTTACCTCATTTATTGGACCTAGTGGTTGTGGAAAATCAACTTTTATTAAGAGCCTTAATCGTATGAATGACTTAATTGATAATTGCAAGATTAAAGGGAAGATTTTATTTTTTGGAGAGAATATTTATAAAAAATATGATGTGAATTTATTGCGTAAAAGGGTGGGTATGGTGTTTCAAAAGCCCAATCCCTTTCCTTTTAGCATTTATGAGAATCTTGCTTTTGGAGCAAAAACGCACGGTATAAAGAAAAAAGACGCACTAGATTTTATTATAGAAGAGAGTCTAAAAGATGTGGGATTATGGAAAGAGCTAAAAGATAGATTAAAAGAATCTGCCCTTAGCCTTAGTGGCGGACAACAACAAAGATTATGTATCGCAAGGACATTGGCAATAAATCCAGAAGTGATTTTGATGGATGAGCCTACCTCTGCGCTTGATCCAATCTCTACTTTAAAAATAGAAGAGCTCATTACTAAGCTAAAAAAAGACTATACGATTATTATCGTTACACACAATATGCAGCAAGCCCATAGAATATCAGAGAAATGTGCTTTCTTTTTGCTAGGAGAGATGATAGAGCTAGATTCTACTCAAAAGATATTTAGCAATCCAAAGAATAAGAAAACAAAGGATTATATTGAGGGGCGATTTGGATAGTTAAGAAGTGATAATTTACCCTTAAATTGCTATAATTACAAAAATAGAGGAAGGAAATTTGGTCTATATCTTAGAAGATGATAAATATATCTTAGAGCTTTTAATCTATGCACTAAAATCACAGGACATACAGGCACAGGGCTTTGATAATCCTAATGATTTTCAAGTGGCTATCAATAATCATATTCCAAAAATTCTCATTCTTGATTTAATGCTACCTCATCGCAATGGCTTTGAGATTCTAAAAAGTCTTAAGAATAATCCTAAAACAAAGCAGGTTGTTGTCCTTGTCTTAAGCGCATTAAATAATGAAATGGATAAGGTAAAAGGGCTAGATTTAGGTGCTGATGATTATATCACTAAGCCATTTAGTGTAATGGAGTTTTTAGCGAGAATTCGCGTTATTTTACGCAGATTTGAGACAGAAGAAGAGAATATTTACATTGATGATTTGGAATTTTCCACACTAGAACATAGCGTGAAATTACAGGGTAAAGAAATAAAATTAACATTAAAGGAGTTTGATTTGCTAGGATTCTTGCTTAAAAACCCTAATCGTGCCTTTAGTAGAGATTCTCTTTTAGAGATATTATGGGGCTATGACTATACAGGGGAGAGTCGCACTATTGATATGCACATTAAAACATTAAGACAAAAGTTAGGCAAATGGGGGGATAAAATCAAGACAGTCCACGGTATGGGCTATAAACTAAAATCAAAATAGACACAAATATGCGACAAAAGATTTTTACAACCATTTTTGTAATAACCCTATCTGTTGTGTGTGCAGCAAATTTATACCTTATCTATTACACACAGGCTTGGGAGCAAAGAGAGATTTTTAATATCCTAAAAATCCACGCAAAGAGCCTAGAAACCTCGCCTAAATCTCTATCTAGCCTATCTAATCTATCTAATTATCCTTATCACATCACGCTTTTTAAAGAAAATGGCGAGGTGTTGTATGAGCTAAATGAGCTGCATAATGATGAAACTTATAATAATAAATTTCAAAATAAATTAGCACAAGCCTTTAGAGAGGGGGAATCTAATGCAAGCTATTACTCAAAAACACTTCATAAGAGAGTGTATAGCCTCTATCTAAAAGTGAGTTTGGATAACACTTCATTAGTGTTAAGAATCTCTCTTTTAAGAGAGTATCTATCAAGGCTTTTATTATCACTGCTTCCTATTTTCTTGCTTGAGTTAGTCTTAAGCTTTATTGTAAGCTTTGTTGTCTCACTTATGCTCACACGAAAAATTATTGCACCCTTAGAATCTCTCACATTTGATAATATCATAAGAAAAGCCCCCTACACAGAGCTAAAACCACTTTTTAATGTGATAAAAAATGAATACAACATTATCACACATCAGCTAAAGGGCTTAGAGAAAAATCAAAATCAAATTTTGCTTTTGGCACAAAATATGAGCGATGGGCTGATTTTTCTTAATAAGATTGGCAAGGTATTGCTTGTAAATGAGCACGCTAAGAAGTATTTTCCAGATATTTTTCCCTCAAAAATCATTCATAAATGCAAAGATAGCTTTTTTGTCCAAAAGGTGCTTTTTCATTTGAGCGAATTTAAGCGATACAAGAGACAGCAAAACCAATCGATACAAATTTCTTATAAAGAATGTGAATTTCTCTTTTGTCCAACTTATTCTAAGGGTAAATTTAAGGGTATGATTATTATTTTGCGTGATATGGACGCAAAGCTTAAGGCACAAAAATTAAGAAAGGAATTTAGTGCAAATGTTACTCACGAGCTTAAAACCCCGCTCACATCAATCCTAACAAGTAGTGAGATGATGAAAAATGAGCTTGTTGCTAGAGAGGATTTTCCGCAATTTATTAATGTCATTGAGAGTGAAGCAAAGAGACTTTTAGAAATGATTGATGAAATCTTTAAACTCTCATTTCTTGATGAGAATCAGCCCATCACAATGAGACGCTTAAATCTCAAGCCTCTTGTCAAAGAAGTCTATCAGCACTTAAAACTTCTTGCAGAAAAGAAAGACATCTCTTTTTGCGTTATTTTGCAGGATTGCTTTGTGCTTGGCAATGTTGAGTTATTGAAAAATCTTATTTATAATCTCTGTGATAATGCTATTAAATACAATAAAACAGGGGGATTTGTGAATTTAGAGCTACGCAAAAAAGGGGAGAAAGCCCTGCTTATAGTTAGAGACAATGGCATAGGCATTGCTAAGGATTTGCAAGAGAGGATTTTTGAGCGATTTTTTTGTGTGGATAAAAGTCGCAGCAAAAAGCTAGGTGGAACGGGGCTTGGGCTATCTATCGTAAAATCTGTCGCAAGGTTTCATCAAGCAAATATCACATTACAAAGCAAGCTAGGAGAGGGAAGCGAATTTGTGATTGAATTTATGACTGTGATATGATAATTACCTTTTTTGTGTGG
>NZ_NXLP01000114.1:0-2849 GCF_003364125.1 Helicobacter sp. MIT 14-3879 | reverse complement strand
CAAAACTCCCTCTACACGCATAAAATAAGGCGGGTCAGCAAAGATTAAATCAATGCTATCATTTGGAATTATTTGGAGTAACTCTAGGCTATTGCCTTGCAAGATTTGATTAAGTGGTAAAATGTTGTTTGCTTGTGTTCGTAGCACTATCTATCCTTTTTAGCTACTATAATTTGGTTGTTTATTTACATTCCTAATGGCATTTATCATTCTATCCGTTTGTTTTGCTATGTTGTAAACATTCTTAAAACTAGAATCTAGCATACAATTCTCTAAGCTTCTTTGTGAAAATAAAAATCGCCCATCACACACAAATCCTAGCTCTTCCCAATCTATATTATTTAGCCTCTCGCACAATTCCTCTAAAGTCTTAGAATCTACTTCAAATTTAGGGAAAATCGCCAAAACAGAGCCATCATAAGCCTTGCAAGAATGTAAGAAAAATGGCTTAATATTTCGTGTTTTGGTATTGACATAGATTCGTGGTTTTTCGCTCTTGTAATAATCTCTGCCCCATTCCCACCAATTAGATTCGCCAAATTTCTTAATCTTTCTCTGCATTAGTTTTTCTTTAAATTGCTCTAAATATTTGCAATCACTAGCGTATTTTCCATAAATCATTCTCTTTGTTGTGCCGCTTTTTGCAGTGCTAGAATTGACAAACTCCACATTACCCCATTGCTTGTTTGCAAAAATATAATCTGCCCCACTTACTGCTCCAACTTTGACAAAAAACAATGAGCTAAAAGGGATAGTATAAGATTTTTTAGTAAAAAGGATTTGCCCATTGATACAGCTAAACTGCCTTAGACATTGTGTTTTTCGCCCAAAATTACCTTTTTCAAATCGCCATATAGCACAATTTGGTTGTGCACCCTCAAAAATCTTTTTATCTCCTAAATCGATAAAATCTGTGATGCTGCCTTGTGAGAATATAAATTCATTGAGTTTGATACTTGCAGTGCTTTTTAGAAAGTCTCTTGGTGTGATGAAAACCAACTCACCTTTATCTTTCAAATGCAAAATACACTTATAAATAAAAAATAAATACAAGTTTGAGCGAGAATCAAAAATCTTTTTATAGGAATTTAAAAGGAATTTTGTAGAATCTAAAATATCTTGATAACGCACATAAGGAGGATTGCCAATAATGCAATCAAATTTTTCACTCACAGGATAATCAAAAAAATCAATGTTTAAAATTTGAGATAGCGTCATTTCTTTGTGATGAGGAGGGTTTGTGAGATTGTTAGAATCCAAAAAATCAATTTGAGATTCTAATTTAGTTTCCAAAAGCACATTTTTATCTAACTCTATACCTATTTTATTACTAGGCAGATTCTTAAAAAATGCTCCATTCCCACAGCTTGGCTCTAAAAATCTAGGATTTTCTAACTTTGTGCTGCTTTGAATGAGATTTAACATATCGCTTACAATATGAGGTGGTGTAAAAACTTGCCCTAAATTTGCTATATCAAGCTTCATAAAAATATCTCCTAAAATGAAAATAGGCTTCAGCTCTTAAGCTTAAAGATTGCTCAAAAGTTCCAAGCAAAAAGCTTTTTGCACTTTCAAAATCTCTTATAACGATATTGCGATTATTATCCCATTTTGCTTGAAAGGGTAAGTTATTCCCATTTGGCAAGACACTCTCTAAGCTTTTAAGTGAAGTAGCAAAAACATCACTAGGATTATCTTTATTGATAATTAAAAAATAATAATCCCTTGTGTTTTCCTGTATATTTTCTTTGAGAGACTTAAAATAACATTCCCAACTTACCCCATTACCAAATGGTGGAATCTTGCCCGTTAGAGCATAATAAATTCCTAATTTACAATTTAAATTATCCGTAGTTTTGGTAGTGCTGACTTTGATATTAATAGGATAGAAAATACTCTTTTCCTCAAAACTAAAATCCACCCAATCGCGCATATTGGGGCGATTTATATCAAAGTGAGATTCTAAAAGATTAAAAATCTCATCTTCATTAAAAGCAGAATTTATCCTACCATCTCGACTCTGCTTGCTTAAGGCAATCGGGTTTGCTTGTAAAAACTTTACAATTTGAAAAAGCAAGTTCGGAAAAATATTTCCTTGCATTATATCTCCCTTAAATCCTTTGAAATCATATATACTAAAAAACAAATTTCATTTCCTCCCATCTTCTAGCACTTTAGCTTCTTTAATTCTAAGTTTCTTATCTTACCACTTAGAATCTCTTTTATAGAATCTAACGACATAGGGTAACAAAACTTTACCCTCTCACTTTACACCTTGCATTCTCCACTAAATCTCTCACAGGACAGAAACACAGACTCTCAAAGTCAAAAGATAAGCTAAACTCCCCTATTCTAAAGACATCGCTAAGAATGCCATAAATAATACTTTTATTATCATTTAATCTCATAGTTTCTTATTTTGCTCCTTTGATTTACAAAATTGCCATAAATCACGCTCCCCCTAGTTTCTAGCCTCCCATCTTCTAGCACTTTAGCTTCTTTAATTCTAAGTTTCTTATCTTACCACTTAGAATCTCTTTTATAGAATCTCTCTTATAGATTCTCTCTTGCACGCAATAAGAGGATAAAAAATAATTTTATTTCCTCTCATTTTCTAACATTCTTTCTAACATTCTTTTTCTGGCATTTTTTACTTGCTTCTGGCATTCTCATTTTACCCTTAGAATCTAACGACATAAGGTAACAAAACTTTACCCTATTTCATAACTCTCCTACTAATAAAAACAAATTTCATTTCCTCCCATCTTCTAGCACCCTAACTTCTTTGCTAGATTCTATCTCTAGCACTACATAAGGTAAGCCCTGCTTATTGAGTTCTTCCATAAAGG
>NZ_NXLP01000113.1:0-2854 GCF_003364125.1 Helicobacter sp. MIT 14-3879 | reverse complement strand
GCATTGTTCCTAGCACAGCATTAGGAAAGATTGTATTATTTTTGCCAATATGAGTATTGCCTCGAATAGTTACATGATTATAAATATAGCTACCATCTTGTATAATGACATTTCCCTTAATCACAACATAATCTTCTATTATCACATTTTCCCCAATGGTTACCTCTCCCTCTATAATGGCTGTTTTAGCTATTTTGGCTGTTGAAGAAATACTCATTTATAATCCTTAAATTCTAATTGGTTCTATGCTAGAGATTTTCATAAATATTTTACTTGGTCTTGCAAAAGATTTTATCATACTTTATCTTATGCTCCACACAATCTAACTATGTGCATCTACCACCATTGCCTTAAGTTCTGCTTCGCTTGCCAATGCCCCGTCTATAAAAGCCTTACCTTCAAGTTGCCATACATTGCTGCGATGCTTCATGACTTCCATTCTATACACCAAAGTATCCCCGGGTCGTACAGGCATACGAAATTTTACTTTATCGATTGTCATAAAATACACAACTTTATTTTGACTCGCTTCAAAATCCAATCCCCATTCACTCACAAAAGCTAGAATGCCACCAGCTTGCGCCATACCTTCTATAATCATAACACCGGGATAAATGGGTTCTTTAGGAAAGTGTCCCAAAAACACCTGTTCATTGATGGTTACATTTTTATAGGCGGTAATGTTGTTATGCGGCTGAATTTCCTTTACTCTATCAACTAGCAACATAGGATAACGATGAGGTAAAATCTGCATAATTTTATCGATATTGAGATTCACATAAGATTCTGTATTTTGGGGGGATTGCTGTGTATTATCCATTATGAGCCTTACATCCAAAAATAATTGCGTAATTGTAACATAATGTTTTAATAAATCAGTGCTATAAAACAAAAATTTAGCGAGGATTCCATAAGTTATAAGTCTTTATATTGAGATTATTGAATTCTCAATTTTACATACAACTTAGACTTGCAGTAAATAGCAATACGCTCGCAGGATTACTGCATAAAACCAACAGCCTCATGATTTAAATCTCAAGGTAAATTTTCTGGAAAGATGTTACTTATTCTTGCCATATATATATCTATGTTTTTTAAATATCTTTAAATAACTAAGCAGCCTTAATGTATTGATTGTTTGAAGCAAATAATTCTTAATTTGTAGCAATGAGATATTGTTACAGAATCTAAGCGTGGAGAATCTTGCAAGATTCTATATAGTTAATGCAACAACATGATATGCGAATTTCATATAGACTTTTGTGAAATATAATCTTCTTCTTTATAGTTTTTAAAAATCTCCTGCGTGATTTTGTAACTACAAAATTTTGGACCACACATTGAGCAAAATTCCGCATCTTTAAAGACTTCTTGAGGTAAGGATTCATCATGATATTCTCTTGCTCTATCAGAATCAAGGGCTAGTTCAAATTGCCTGTTCCAATCAAAACTATATCTTGCATCACTCATCGCATCATCTCTATCTCTGGCTTTGACTCGTCCTCTTGCAATGTCAGCAGCGTGCGCGGCGATTTTGTAAGCAATAATACCCTCACGTACATCGTTTGCATTGGGTAACCCTAAATGCTCCTTAGGCGTTACATAGCATAACATCGCGACACCTTTCCACGCTGCTACACACGCACCAATCGCACTTGCAATATGATCATATCCTGCCGCAATATCTGTAACCAAAGGTCCCAAAACATAAAAAGGTGCTTCATTGCAGTATTCCTTTTGTATTTCTACATTACGTTCAATTTGATTAAGGGGGACATGACCAGGTCCTTCAATCATTACCTGTACATCGGCTTCATAAGCTCTTTTTGCTAGCTCCCCTAGCACTTTTAATTCGGAAAATTGTGCCTCATCGCTTGCATCAGCCAAGCAGCCCGGTCGCAAAGAATCTCCTAATGACAAGGACACATCATATTCTTGACAAATTTTTAGAATCTCATCAAAATATTCATAGAAAGGGTTTTGCTTATGATAATGCAGCATCCAGCTCGCCATGAGACTTCCTCCGCGCGAAACAATACCCATTTTACGTTTAGATACTGCAGGCATGTGTTCTAATAAAAATCCACAATGGATTGTAAAATAGCTTACACCTTGTTTTGCCTGTTTTCTTAAGACATTAAGCATTGTTTCAATGTCTAGCTTTAACACATCATTTTTCACATCGTGGAGAATCTGATACATTGGCACAGTACCAATAGGCACACTAGAAGAGGCGATAATAGCCTCTCTAATCTTATCTAAATCTCCTCCTGTGCTTAAGTCCATCACTGTGTCTGCGCCGTATTTGATGGAGACTTTGAGTTTTTGTACCTCTTCATCAATATCCTCCACAATCTGTGATGAACCAATATTAGAATTAATCTTTGTTTTCAGAGCTACGCCTATGCCCATTGGCTCAAGATTGCCGTGATTGATATTAGCAGGAATAATAAGCCTGCCTTTTGCAACTTCTTTCATAATAAGTTCTGCCGAGAGATCCTCAATATTTGCAATATAACGCATTTCTTCTGTGATGATACCCTTTTTGGCATAATGGAGCTGTGTTTTGATGTGGTCTTTTGCCCGTTTTTGTAACCATGTATTTCTTAGATTTTCACCCATTGTCATTCCTTAAATTAGTATTTTAGACTATTATAATTTAAAATCTATAAGAATTGCTTAAATATTATTAAAATAATCAAGTAACAAAACATAGACTAATAAGACTAACTTGTATAAATTAGTAACAATATATGCTACAATTGTATTATAAAAGTATCATTTAAAGAATATTTTTATAAGTTAAGGAGTTTTATAAGAATATTTTATGAAATCTAGTGTTACTATATATAAT
>NZ_NXLP01000112.1:0-2858 GCF_003364125.1 Helicobacter sp. MIT 14-3879 | reverse complement strand
TGTTAATCTTATAATCTAGTTTGACTTTAGTCTTAACTCTTTGGTAAGATGATTTAAATCTGTATTTTCTGTATGCTACACTTTTGCTTGAGAATGATTTATTCTCTTAAGGATTAAGGACAAAAGAGTAAAATTTCGGAATAGACAATAATATCGTAAATACTAAGGGTTTTCACAATTTTAGGAAAGAACTAGTCTGCAGGGCATAAATCGCTATATACTCTTTATTGTTAATGCAATAACAAGCACAAAACGTCTGTCTAAGATGAATGGAACAAAATAACATGAATTTTTATCATGACGAGTGAGCCAATAAAAGTTTGTTAGTAACCCTTAAGTTTCTATCATTTTGCAACCAAAACTATCAAAGCAGTGATACACACCACAAAATGCTAAAGCTTAGCACCAACAATGCTACGGTTATATTCAAGTCATAAGTAAAACCGTTTTTAAATTTTTAAAATTATTATAGAAGGCGTAAAAAACTTACAGGGCATGAAAAGTTTATCCCATGTTTTGCATTTTGCCCATCTAGCTTGGTATATTTATATTGCTTAAACTTATTAAAAGGTAAAGATAAAGTAAGGATATACCCTATTAATACTATTGTCCCCATTATGTAAATAATAACAATAAAAGTTATTTTATGCTCTATTTGTGATTAAACAAAAGCCCTGTCTCTATGTAATTGAGAAAGTACAGAAAGTATTTTATGCACAAAAGCCATTTAATGTCATTCTTATATCTTTAACTAGATTCTCCATTTGATAGAGTATCATTTATTCTGTTTTTGTCCATAAAATGAAATCTCACCATCAAGAAGCTTATACTCAATAATAATAAAGAAATATCTATCTTTAAATACCTCTACAGCCAAAAAAGATAAAACAAAGATTCTTGAGCAAACCATAATATGCTATCATGTTTAACTGCTGTATCAACATTTGATTGGGAGCTAACTATAATTTCTAGCATGAAATGTTGCAAGTATAGAATCTAGCCATGATAATTCGGTGATTCTTTGGTAATATCTACACCATGAACATGACTCTCTTTTAATCCTGCTGGAGTAATTTCAACAATGCGTGCGCGTTCCCATAAGGAAACAATATCTTCTGCTCCTAAATATCCCATGCAAGAGCGCAAACCTCCAACTAATTGATGAATAACATAGGCAATTTTGCCACGATAAGGCACTCTACCTTCTATGCCTTCTGGTACAAGTTTATCTTGTGCCGTGCCTTCTTGAAAATATCTATCACCACTACCCCTCTGCATAGCTCCGATACTGCCCATACCACGATAACTCTTATATTGTCTGCCCTGAAAAATTACTAAATCACCCGGACTCTCTTCTGTACCTGCGAGTAGAGAACCTATCATCACACTTGAAGCACCCACGGCTAAAGCTTTGGCTACATCACCGCTATATTTTATTCCTCCGTCTGCAATGATTGGAATTTTATACTCTCTGGCTACACGAGCGCAACCATCAATAGCAGAGACTTGCGGCATGCCAACTCCTGCCACAATGCGTGTAGTGCATATACTACCCGGTCCAATACCTACTTTTATTGCATCTGCACCTGCTAAGATTAAATCTTTTGTAGCTTCTGGAGTTACAACATTGCCTACAATAATATCAATATCAGCTTGAGATTTAATTTCTTTTAATGTGCTAATTACATTTTTGGAGTGTCCATGTGCAGAATCTAATACCAAAACATCAACTCCCGCGCGAATAAGAGCTAATGCCCTATCAATTTGATTTGCTCCTACAGCAGCTCCTACGCGCAATCTTCCCATAGAATCTTTATTGGCTTGTGGATATTCAATACATTTCTGAATATCCTTAATCGTAATCAAACCTTGTAAAACATTTTTTTCATTAACTAGAGGTAATTTTTCTATGCGATGTTTGTGCATAATATCTTTTGCGTGTTCCAAACTTATACCCACTTTTGCAGTGATTAGAGGGGCTTTTGTCATAACTTCGCCGACTAATTTTTTAAAATTAGTCTCAAATCTTGTGTCACGATTAGTAAGAATTCCGATAAGTATCCCTTGAGAATCTACAACCGGAACACCTGAAATACTATAGTTCTTCATAATATTTTCTGCATCTTGTAATGTTTTATCCGCTGTGATAAATACAGGATCATTGATGATGCCGCTTTCGCTTTTTTTAACCTTACATATTTGTGTTGCTTGAGATTCTATATCCATATTTTTATGAATAATTCCAATACCACCTAATCTTGCCATAGCAATTGCTGCTTTATATTCTGTTACCGTATCCATAGCTGCACTTACAAAAGGGATATTCAGGCTAATATTTTTTGTGAGCATAGATTGTGTGCTAACTTCTTTGGGGAGAACTTCGGAGTATGCAGGGATAAGAAGAATATCTTCAAATGTTAATGCTCGAGTAATCAGGTTCATGGCAATACCTTTCCTATAAATTTTTGAAATAGTCAATATTCTACTTCACTTATAACAATGATTAGTTACCAAATTTTTGAGGAAATAAATACGATGATTCATATTTTATAAAGTTGGCTAGATAGCAAAGTTTTTAACAAATAAATAAGAAATTGTATAATGAGCGGGAAACAATATTCTACAACAACATAGGGATTTGTGTATGCTTTAACATGTCGCATAAATTAGACAGATGGGACTTCTGTGCTTATTTTGATGATTCGTGATAAACTAAGATTATCATACTGTGAATTTTGAGATTAAAATACACAACTGTCTTTATATTGTTAGGTAGAATCAGTCTATTCCTTAATACTAAATAATCTTCTGCTATAATATACTTTTTATTGACACATTTTAATTATCAATGTCAGGAG
>NZ_NXLP01000029.1:0-16468 GCF_003364125.1 Helicobacter sp. MIT 14-3879 | reverse complement strand
GCTTAGAATCATTGCAAAATATCACGATTATATTCGCAAGCAAGAAGAGCAAATTGCTCGCAGTAAAAAGGCTTTGAGTTTGGAGATTCCAAATGGTTTTACTTATCAAGGGATTTCGGGTCTAAGCCTTGAAGTTATCGAAAAGCTAAGCAAATATCAACCAAAAAATTTGCAAGAGGCAGCTTCTATTAGTGGTATAACGCCCGCAAGTTTGGAAGTTCTGGAATTGTATATTATGTTATACAAAAATCACTCTAGCTTGCCATAATTATTTGAGACTTTATAATAACTTAGTTTGTACTTGGTTTGAGAGATACATAACGCTTTTTAACTCATGTTTATCACAATCAAGCCATGCTCCTAACTCTTATATTTGCCTTATTTAAGGTGGTCATCTTATCTTAAATAACAAAAGTCATCAATGTATGGAAGATTAAGCCAATGTAGATTCTCTCTAAACCCAAACACAATGGTATTGAGTAATAAAAAATTCGTAATTGTGATAGCACAAAACAACAAAACAATGTTTTCATCAATAAATCCTGTAATGTTCTTTCTACTTTATCTTAAATTAAAAGCTTGCAAGCTAGCAGCAAAGCTAGATTATATTCTCTCAAAATAGCACACTCTAATAGGCTAAAAGTTTTATGCAAGAAAACTTTAATTTTATTTTTATATAGGCAACTCTTAATGATAAATTCTCACTATACAACGGACATTTAACATTTAGAATCACATTTCTTAAATTTCTTAATAGGTAGAGTTAAAAACTAGAAAAATTTATAATAAACATGCAGAAATAATGAAACAAGCTTTATGACTGCCATAGTAAAAAACTTCCCATACCCTGATTTGCCCATTACTCTAGGTAGAATCTTTCTTAATTAATCTTAATCATCTTAAAACAAATGATTGTCCTTTTAAATCTTAATGGTACTTGCTGTTGGAGGCTTAACTAGAATTGAATGTTTTTAATGAAGTGAGTTCTATAAAATGAGACCTTGCTTTTTGGTACTGACTTATAAAATCCTAGTCAAATTCTGCTCTAAAAATTATGGTATAATGGTTAATGATATTTTTTATTGCGTTGTGGAGATTTTTTCAAACACTTATTGGGTATAGGTGTTTGAAAAAATCTTTGGATTTTATTTATAATTTTGATGCAAAATGTAGAGGGGATAAATATGGCAGTGTTTGAGAAAAAAGTCATTATTGGTTTTATTGCTTCGGTTGTGGGTGTAGTGCATTATAGCTGTGTTTGTCCCAATAATTTGGCGAAAAAGAGTATTCAAGAAAAACAAATCTTTTTGCATTCAGTAGAAAGTCGCAAGGAACTCTATGAATTTTTACAAAAAAATGTAGATAAACCTGTGAAGCTTGATATTGCTTATTGTTATGACCCTAAAAAATCTACGATTGCAAGGGGCGAAAGAGAACCTCTTGTACTTTCTAAAATCTTAGATTATTTTCATTCAAGTTATGATGTTCGTTATAGAGAAAAACTTATTAAGGCGGGAGATACCTATCTTGAGCATTTAGGAGATAGCAAAGAATTTGATTTAGTTGCGGGGGCTTTAGTGGGTAGCATTATCGAAGGACAGGAAGCAATATTTGAAGGTTTGGCACTTGAAAAAGGAGCCTTTGCATATCGAGAAGATAAAGGGTTGTATAAAGAAATTGCAATTCCTTATTCGTCTGAAAAAGGTAAAAAATATATTTGGGGCGTGGGCAGTGGCAAATGGAATAGTGCTTTATATGAAAAGGAAAAGGAAGAGCTATATAAGCAGACTAAAGTATGTTCTACTAGTAATCCTGAATCTGTCATTCCTATAGGATATTTATCAGGCACTTTTTTTGTGCATGATAATGAGGCAGATGGGGAGTTGATGTTTGCCCATAGTGTTGAGCAGCCTTATTCTGAATATTTGGCTTATTATCAAATCGAGCTTGAACCCTTAGATAAAAAGGACTTAGTGCTTAGGAATTATTAGATTTAAAGAAGTGAGATGTGATAAAAAGGTTTAAAGCTAAAGGAGAAATAATAATGAAATATGCAGTAATGGTTGTCTTGATTTTAATGTGTTGCGGATGTGGCAGTGATGAGCCTAGAGATTTAAGAACTGAACTAGAAAAACAGCTTGCTGAAAATCTTAAATTATTGAATAGCGTTTCAGGACAGAACATTCCTAATGAGATAATGCAGTGTGCTGCGAAAGCAGCGACTAAGAGTTTCAGTGATGAAGAAGTAAAGCTGATCATAGATTCTTCATTGAGCGAGCGTTTATCAAATCCACAAAAAATGATGTCTATCCAAGAAAAAATGCAAGATGAGCGATTTCTTGCTCAATTTGTATTGCAATGTGCAAAAGACTTAAAAAGTCGATGATGGACTAAATTTTAAGTTAAGGAGACATGATGATAACACCCAAGCAAGCAGTAGAATATTTTACAAAGAAAAAAGCTCCTATTTATATAGGATAATTGTAGCTTATGAAGAAATACATCACTAAGGAATAAAAATGATAACAATAGGGATTTTTGGAGCAACGGGTCGTGTAGGAAAACTCTTAATTGAAGAAATACTCTCACACAAGAAATGTCAGTTAGCAAGCGTTTATGTGCGCAATGAACTGCAATACAATATCCCCTCAAGCACGCTTGTAACAAGCGATATGTCCTCATTTATAGAATCTAATGAAGTAATTATTGACTTTTCAAGCCCAGAAGCTACTCAATTGCTTTTAGAATCTGTTCTTGATTCCTCTGCAGATTCACAAGACATTCCAGCTTTGGTTATCGGCACAACAGGACTAACTCCAACTCAAAAAAAACTCTTACGAAAAGCTAGCAATAAAACACCTATTTTATATGCAACAAACATGAGTTATGGTATAGCAGTGTTAGAAAAGATAGTCGCCCTTTTAAGTCGTGAATTACGCGATTTTGATATAGAGATTATAGAAACTCACCACAAATACAAAAAAGATTCTCCATCAGGCACAGCACACACTCTTGCAGAGAGCGCATTAAAGGCGCGTAACTTAAATGAAAAATATCTAAAATTTAACAGAGAAGGATTAGCACTTAGGAAAAAAGATGAAATTGGCATGCTTAGTTTACGCGGTGGGGATGTTGTTGGCAAACACACTGTGGGATTCTATGGCGAAGGTGAGTATCTTGAATTAACGCATAATGCTACCTCAAGAGTAACTTTTGCTAAAGGAGCACTTAGTGCTGCATTGTGGCTTGTAGATAAAAAATGTGGATTATATAACATGCGCGATAGATTTGAAATTGCACACTCTGAATAACACAACAAAAAACTCATGCGAATATTATTCTTATGATACAATTCCCAATACACTTACTTTGCATCAAGAAATAAGGAGAGTCTGATATCCAAAAGCCCAAGAATTTCTAAGAATCCTTAAGGAGAAAATACTATGTATAAACAATATCTCAAACCGCTTTTAGCCAGACATGCAAAGGAAATTATAGAAAGCCTAGTACACCATCAACTGCACTTTTATCTGCAATGTGATGTGTCAAAAGTACAGTTTGACCCTATTTTACCCGCAGATATTTCAGATACTTTTCGTCCAATCATTGATTTTATCCTTGCAGGTTATACCTTTGAAAGCATTGAGATTTGGGAAAATGAAATATCTTTTGAAGCTGGCTTTGGTAAAGATAATTTTGCAAGCGTTGTTATTGTTCCTTTTTCTGCTATCATACAGCTTGCTGTACCCACAGATGGAAGTATTGTACGTGACGCTTGTCTCTTTATGAACGCAATAAGTTTATTTGAGCTTGATATTTATAAAGACAAAGAACAACCCAAACATTCTCAAAGTATAGACATTAAAGAGGAAGAAGACGAATTGTTAGCTAGTTCTAAGCAAGCTATACTCTCAAACCCTCATAATCAATTCCTTAAACACTAAATTTCAGCAATATAGAATCACCTCTAGAGTTTTTTATGAAATTTGTGGAATATAGTGTAAAAAATCCTGTCGTAATCTGTGTGGGTGTAATTTTTTTGTTATTATTTGGTTATTTAGCCATTAAGCAAATGCCTTACTCTCTTACTCCAAATATCAGTCGCCCTACTGTGAGTATTATAACTACTTGGAGTGGAGCAACACCCTATGAAATGGAAAAAGAAATCACACAAAGACAAGAAAAATTCCTTAAAAATCTTCCCAATCTCATCACCATGACTTCCACAAGTCGTGAAGGTGTAACAGTAGTAAATCTTGAATTTGAAATCGATACTGACATGAAGAAAGCCTTGCTTGATGTTAATTCTAAACTATCCGAAGTGCGCGGTTATCCCTCCAATATTGATAATCCCGTAGTAAAAGCAACAGGAGAGAGTATCGCTCCTGTAGTATATCTATTCATCAAATCTAAAACCAAACAATCTGTTAAACAATTTTACACTTATATTAACGAAGACATTGTGAAACTCTATGAGAGACTCGAGGGCGTGGGAATGGTAGATATTGTGGGTGGAGTTGCAAAACAGGTACAAGTAATCCTTAATAC
Organism: Helicobacter sp. MIT 14-3879; assembly: GCF_003364125.1. Classification (NCBI taxonomy): domain Bacteria; kingdom Pseudomonadati; phylum Campylobacterota; class Epsilonproteobacteria; order Campylobacterales; family Helicobacteraceae; genus Helicobacter; species Helicobacter sp. MIT 14-3879. The sequence continues at coordinate 11,920 of NZ_NXLP01000029.1, read as the reverse complement.
CAAACAACTTGCCTTTTATCATATTACCATAGAAGACGTTATTACCGCATTACAGAATCACAATATCGATGTTTCCGCTGGTAGTCTTGATTATGGGCAAAGAGCTTATAGGGTACGCACAATTGGCTTATATAAGGATGTTAATGACGTCTATAATACTATCGTTAAAACAAGTGATACCCAAGTTGTCTATCTCCGTGATATTGCTTCTGTTATTGATACCTATGAGCTACCCACCATACCAAATACACACAATAATGACGAAACTATTTCCTTACAAGTGCGCCCCACTGCAAACGCAAATGTTTTAGAACTTATAGAGAGAGTAAGAGAACTCACAGACAAACTCAACAATAATCAAATGAAAGAAAACAATTTGCATATTGATTGGGGCAGAGATAGTGCAGGATTTATCCAAGATGCTATCGCATTGGTACAACATGATATTGCTTTGGGAATCATTCTTGCAGCCTTAGTGCTTTATGCTTTCTTGCGAAGTTTTTCTAGCGTGTTTGTTATTACCGTGATTATTCCTATCTCTATTCTTAGCTCCTTTATTTTGCTGAATCTCATGGATAGAAGTCTGAATGTTATTTTATTGGCAGGTGTTAGCTTTGCCGTGAGTATGATTATAGATTCTAGCATTGTGGTCGTGGAGAATATTCACAGACATTACGGTATGGGCAAGCGCATGTTTGAATCCTGTATAGAAGGGACTAAGGAAGTCTTAGGCGCGCTTTTTGCTAGCACAGTTACCACTGTGGCAATTTTCATTCCTATTATTGGGCTAAAAGATGAGATAGGGCAACTCTTTTCGGATATTGCACTCGCCTCTAGTTCTGCTCTTATTATTTCATTGCTCATTTGTATTGTTGTCGTGCCTAGTCTATACTATAGTCTGACAAAATTCTTACACACCACGCATAAAACAAAAGTACAAGAGCTAGATTCCAGAATCCACTTTATCCAATTTATAGACAATATAAAACGAATTTTAACCCATAAGTTGTTGCAGAAATTTTTATCTAAGAATCTTATCAACAAGATTATGCATCCCAAAGTAATTCTTGATACCTTTCTCTTTACAATAGGACAGTTCTTGTACCGAATCATTACCTGTCTCGTAAAATTCTGCCTTGAGAATGTATGGAGGAGAATTGCTTGTGTTGTTATATTTGTTGCTTTCAGCGTCTTTACTAGTCTTGCATTATTTCCTAAGTTAGACTACCTACCAAAAGGAAGTCAAAATTTTCTTATTGCTTACGTACAAGCACCCAATGGCTTAAGTTATCAAGAAAGACTAAATATATTGCAAGAAATTTATGCCCACCATGCACCCTACATGTCAAGTAATGGATTCATAGGAGATTCTCAATATCCAGCAATTAAGGATTTTTATATCTCTGCAGGAACGACAAGCATTTATTTTTATGCTATTTCTTATGATTCAGAACGCGTCAAAGAGCTTATTCCGCTTATGCGTGAAAGTATAGATTCTATCCCTAATATCAGTGGCACAGTCGTAGAACAAGGTATCTTTAGTAGCAGTGGAATCTCAGAAAATGTTGAAGTCAATATTATAGGCTTCGATATAGAATCTATGATTGAGAGTGCCACTCTTTTTATGCAGCTAGCAAAGCAATATCTCCCCGGTGCTAGAATACGCGCCTTTCCCTCTCTTGATTTAGGCAATAGAGAGATTAATTTATTCCCCGATATGCGTTCCTTGGCAATTAATGGTCTTGATGTAAAAAGCTTTGGAAATATTGTTGATGTTGTAGTTGACGGTAAGAAGATAGGTGATTTTCGCAACGATGAAGGACGTATTATAGACCTAGTATTACAAACTGATAATATGACACAGAGTCCAGAAGATATTTTATATTCTCAAATCTACGCACCGTCAGGGAAAATTATGCCCCTAAGTAGTCTTGCAGATATTCGTCAGGATATGGGGCTTTCTCAAATCAGACATTTTGAGCAAAATCGCAATATTCTCTTTTACATAAACCCCGAACCCTCTATGCCGTTGCAAGAAGTTATCGAAATGATAGAAAATACTATCAAACCCCAAATGGAATCTCAAAATGCACTCAAAGACAATAAAATGATTTTGAGTGGTAATGCCAATAAACTCTATAAATTAGCCACGCATTTAAGTAGTGGCTTTATTCTTGCGTTAGTGATTACCTATTTGCTTTTAACTGCGCTATATAGCAACTTTCTCTATCCTATTATCATTATCTTTACTGTGCCTTTTGCGCTAGCTGGCGGTTTTATAGGTTTGGCATTTGTCAATACGTTTATTGCGCATCAAAATCTTGATGTCCTTACGATGTTAGGTTTCATTATACTTGTGGGTTCAGTTGTGAATAACGCTATTTTAATAGTGTATCAGAGTCTTATCCATTTACATAAATATCAAATGAGTATCTATAATAGTGTGTATGAAGCGACAATTTCTCGCATTCGTCCAATCTATATGAGCATGCTAACAAGTCTTTTGGCTCTCGCGCCTTTAGTTTTTTCTAGCGGCGCAGGAAGTGAAATCTATCGTGGATTAGGAGCTGTGATTTGTGGTGGAATCTTTGTTTCTACAATTATTAGTATTTTTGTGATTCCATCGCTCTTAATGTTTGTGTTGAAACCACCCGATAAAGTCATTGTATAGCTATGATTTTACAGGAATATTTGTAGATAAATCTCATAGGCTTGGATTAATGTTTTCTCTGACAGGATAAACATGCTAAAAAGCCAAATGCAGTGTTTTTGCCTAACCTCAAACAAAGTCATTTTGAAGTTAGCTTGTTTGTTCAAGGTAACTTATCAATATTGAGATTCTATTTCATTAATAATCTATTATAGTAGAGCAAGAAATTTAAGTTTTTTGAATTTGTAAGTGTGGGTAATTATTAGGTTGCAACTTTGTATTCATCATGCAAAGGTTATTGATATTTTATGAGAGATTCTAAGGAACTATTTTACAAATAAGAAAAAGTAATTGTATCAAAATTAAGATTTATAGACGTTCACTTGTAAAATTAGGAATACCAACAAACAAAAGCAATTCCCAAAATATTTCACTTATACTCTACCCCCTTCATAAAGTTTTCTCATACGTTCTCGTTCTTCAGCTTTTTTTACCTTTTGTGTTTCTCGTGCATAATATTTTTCAACCGAAAAACCAAGCAGAATCGCCAACTTTGGTGCAACAAACATAGAACTATAAGTTCCAAAAACAACACCAATCAATAACGGAAGTGAAAATCCTACAATAATTTTACCCCCAAAAATATATAAGGTTAAAACAACAAAAAACATGGTAAGAGAAGTAAGAATCGTACGAGAAAGCGTACGAGAAATTGCTTCATTGATAATTTCCTCAATAGACATTTTTTTACCCTCTAGCATTTTTTCTCTGATTCTATCAAAAACGATAATAGTATCATTGATAGAGTATCCAAGCAATGTGAGGAGCGCAGCTATTACTTCTAAATTTAAGTCAATCTTAAAAATAATAACACTTGCAGCAGTAATCATCACATCATGCACAAGTGTAATAATAGAAGCAAGCGCAAAACGCCATTCATAGCGAAAACTCACATAAAGCATCATGGCGATTGTTGCAAGAATTAGAGAAATGACGGCACTAAGTGCTAACTCATCTCCTACTTTTGGTCCTACAGTATCAAGCTTACGAATTTCAAAATCTCCACTTGGCATAAGTATTTCATGCAATTTGTCAGCTAATATGCTAGAGTGCAAATCTGGGTGAAAGGGAATTTTGATAAGAATTTCTCTGTCATTGCCAAATTTACTCACTTGTGCATTATCAAAGTGAGAATCATGGCTGAGCAAGTTCCTTATTGTTTGAGTATTAGGAATATTACTAGAAGAATTCATATTTTTAGAATCTGCATTACGAGTAGCTTTATCCATATATTGAATTTGGACTGTGCTGCCCCCAGCAAAGTCTATACCGAGATTAAATCCCACACCAAAAAAGAGATACAGAGAAACTAAAGTTAAGAATACAGAAAGTGCTAAACCATATTTACTCCAAGAAACAAAATCAAATATTTTATTGTGTTTAAAAAGTTCCATATTGTCTCACTTTTTAAGTTTTAGATGAATCGATTTTATATCTGAATCTTTTATACCAAACCAAAAATACAATCTTTTACTATTGTCAATACTACGTTCTAACCACAAATAGATTCCATGTGTGCCAATAATAGCTGTAATAATAGACGCAAGAATCCCTATACTTGTAGTAATCGCAAAACCTTTGATTGAGCCAGTGCCATAAATATATAAAAGCAGGGAGGCAATCAAAGAAGTAATATTAGCATCAAAAATTGCCCTAGAGGCATTCGCATAACCTACTTTTAGAGACTTAATAATACTGTGTCCTTCTCGAAGTGCCTCTCTGATACGTTCATTAATAATAATGTTAGCATCAACTGCCATACCCACAGTGAGGACAATACCTGCCATACCGGGTAAAGTGAGTGTAGCACCAAATAATGCCATAACACTAATGATTAATAAAAGATTAATAACTAATGCTAGTGAAGCAAAAACTCCTGCCATAGAATAATATAGGGTCATAAAACCAACAACCAAAATAAACCCTGTAACTAAAGCAATAAAAGCCGCTTGTATAGAATCTGCTCCAAGGCTAGGTCCTACGCTTCGTTGTTCAATCACTTTTACAGGAGCTAGAAGCGCACCTGAACGAAGTGTAATAGCTAAATCATAAGCACTCTGCATAGTGAAATTGCCATTAATAATTCCCTTACCTCCCCCTATTCTTTGTTGGATAGTAGGAGCTGAAAATACTTTTTTATCAAGGACAATAGCCAGTCTGTTCTTAATATTCTCTGCTGTAAAATCTCCAAAGATTTGCGCTCCTTTGGAATTCAGTTCAAAGCTTACGGCTGGCTGCCCATTCTCATCTGTTGCAGTTCTTGCATCTGATAATTCACTCCCATCAAGAATAGGAATTGATTTAAGTGGAAGTTTTGCCCTACCCGTTATATCTTCAGCAAATGGCAATAACACGGAATCATATCGGGCTGCTTCCTCATCGGTAATATGCTCACCATTTGCAATTCTTCGGGCTAAAGATTCATCAACAGCCATAAATTCTAACTTTGCACTTTTTGAGATAAGTTGAATAAGCCTTTCTTGTTCTTCGCGTGTTTTTACACCCGGCATTTCTACGCTGATTTGATTGATACCTTGTCTGGAAACACTAGGTTCTGCTAATCCAAATTTATCCAGACGATTGCGAATGGTGCTGATAGCTTGCTCTAGCGCACTTTTCTCTATCAATCTCTTTTCATCTTGTGTGAGAGTGAGAACATATCGGTTGGCATTTTGTTCTACTTCTATGCCCTGTATTTCTTCGATGATACGATTAAGACCTTGTGCTTTATTGGAATCTAGGAGAGTGAAACTAACTTTTTGTGTGTCTGATTTTAGCTGCGTGATGAGTATTTTTTCTCTTTGAGCATGAAATCTAATATCTGTAAGAATAGTTGTATAACGGCTTGTAATAGCCGCTTTAATATCAACATCAAGCAAAAGACTTAATCCACCCTGTAAATCAAGCCCTAAAGTAATTTTAGGTTTTTTATCAAAAAAAGGATAGGCATCTTTGTCTTGAAAGAATGAAGGAATACTAAAAATAATCGCAAAGAGACTTGCTATTATAAGAATGGCAAGCCGATAATTAAATGGCTTATATACATTACTGTGTTTTGTCATATTGTTCTCTATTATTTTTTGAAGTACGTTGTTTATCTTGTGTTTAGTTTTTAATTTTAAGTCAATCCCCTACACAAATCAATAGTCTCTAATTCAAAAACAGTCAATTATCGTAAGAATCATCAAATATGGGACACGTAAAGCTTGTTCTCAAACTCAAAGCTAACGAATAAAATTTAAATGAACTTTCCACATATTTTATATTATTTATCACTTGGTTAGTTTAGAATCCCCATCATCAGCAAGCTCGATTTTATAAGCTACATAATCTTTAGATAAACGCACTTGATTATCACCCAAGCGAACATTAATAAAATTATCTTCTTGTTTCACCACTTCACACACAAATCCACCGTTTGTAACAATTTTATCGCCTCGTTTAAGGGTAGTTACCATTTCTATATGACGTTTTTTTTGTTGCTGCTGTGGGCGAAAAACCAAAAAGTAAAAAACTAAAATCAGTATAGCCAAAGGTACAAAGGAAATAAATGGCTCAAATTGCTGCATATCAACTCCTAATTTTCAGAATCAAGGGATTCCATAAAACAAACCTCTTGAAATAAGCCTTTAATTGTAACATAAAAGTGTTACTTTTTAATTTTTCCGTATAAAAGTAAGAAAATCACGCCAATGATACATGAAGCGAGCGAAGCAAGTAAAATACTAATCTTTGCTAACTCTTTAGATTCTTCCATGTCGAAAGCTAAAGCTGACACAAAAAGAGACATAGTAAAACCAATACCAGCCAACATACCTGCTCCAAGTATATGTCCCCATGAGATAGAATCTGGTCGCTTTGCAATACCAAGTTTTTCGCAGACAAAAGTAGATATAAATACACCCACTGGCTTACCTATAACCAACCCTAAGAATATTCCCCAAAAGATATGATCAATATTAAAGTCAAAATTAGAAGCCACACTTACCCCAGCATTTGCAAAAGCAAAGAGAGGCATAATAAAATAAGCACTCCATGGCTGTAAGAAATGTTCCAAACGTAAAAGTGGATTTTGCGCGTCAGTAGCAATTCGCTGAATATTGTGAATCATTTCTAGTTGTCCAGAATCTAAGAGAATATTTTCTTTAGAATCTTTAACATAATTGCTTGCCCAATGATTAATGGAATCTTGAAAACGTGAGAAGCCGTGTTTTGCTTTAACGGGAATACAAAAGGCAAGAATTACTGCTGCAATAGTAGCATGCACACCGCTAAGATGAATGGCAAACCACAGTAATACCCCAAAAAATAAATAAACGATAAGACTTTTCACACCTAGGTTATTACAAATAAGCAATAAGATAATAATCACGGCAGAAATACCTAACCAAAAGCCATGAATATCTCCGCCATAGAATAATGCAATGACAATAATTGCACCCAAATCATCGACCACAGCTAAGGTAACTAAAAACATTTTTAATGCTAAAGGAATATGTTTGCCTAACACCATCATGACCCCTAGGGCAAATGCAATGTCTGTTGCCATAGGGATTCCAAACCCATGTGCAGAATTTGTACCTACATTTAATCCATAATAAATAAGACCCGGTACTATCATGCCCCCAATAGCCGCTATCGCTGGGAATGCCGCTTTAGAAAAAGAATTAAGCTCACCAAAAATCATCTCTCGCTTAATCTCTAATCCCACCAATAGAAAGAAAAATGCCATAAAGACATCATTAATCCAATCATGAATAGAGAAGCCAATAAAATAAGTATCAAACTGGAATCCGAACTGCGTATGAAAAAAGTCATAATAAATATGTTTAAAGCTGGAATTAGCCACTATAAGTGCTAAGATAGTAGAGATAGCAAGGAAGATACCACCAAAAGATTCGCTGGTAATAAAGTCAGTAAGTATTTGTGTAATGCCGCCTCTCTTGGTCGCCTTGTTTTGCATAATTTTACTCCTTATCCTGTAATGTATTCAGAATCATACTTAACCTCATACAATTATAGAAAAAAAACTTAAACACTGAAATCATTAAAATTATAAGCATTGAATAACACAAAATTTTTCTAGTTTTAGATGTAATGTCATGAAATGTTGCATGAATTACGATTTTGCAATATTTGTAATCTTAGGTTTTTAATCACAATAAAATATGACTTTTGAAACATAACGAAGAATTAAGAAACATAAGACAAATTAAATTATTGCTTAAAGAGATTGAGAATGTAAATTTTAAATATTCAACCTATGCCTTGATTGCAGAAATTTACTTTTCCACAAAACCATAAATATTAATTTCGACATTTAATCACTAATTAAAGTTTAATGAAGTATGTCTTGTATTGTTTGTAGAGAAATTCAAATTTTACTTATCAATTCTGCTTTTTTATTGTGATTCTTTAGAATCATAGCATTATTTACCTCATATAATTACAATTGCAACTTACATTAAAGATTTAATGATTGGCATTGAATTGATTGAAGGATAAGTTATGAGTAGTTTTGAGACCATTATTGGATTAGAAGTACATGTACAGTTAAATACAAAAACTAAGATTTTTTGTTCTTGTGCAACTAGCTTTGGAGATAAGCCTAATACCAATGTTTGTCCTGTATGTTTAGGATTGCCCGGGGCATTACCTGTGCTTAATAGAGAAGCAGTGAAGAAAGCTATCTCTTTTGGTACAGCTATTAATGCCGTCATTAATCAAAATTCGGTATTTGCGCGCAAAAATTATTTTTATCCTGACTTACCCAAAGCTTATCAGATTAGCCAATTTGAAATCCCTATTGTCGGTAAAGGAAACATTGAGATTGAAGTTAATGGTATCATAAAAAATATAGGCATAACACGTGCACATTTGGAAGAAGATGCAGGTAAGAATATCCATGATGGAAATATCTCTAAAGTAGATTTAAATCGCGCTTGCACACCGCTTTTAGAAATTGTAAGCGAGCCAGACATACGCAGTAGCGATGAAGCTATTGCTTACTTGAAAAAACTACATTCTATTGTAAGATTCTTAGAAATCAGCGATGCGAACATGCAAGAAGGTAGCTTTCGATGCGATGCAAATGTATCCATTCGCCCAAAAGGCGAAACGCAATTTTACACGCGAGTAGAGATTAAGAATCTTAATAGCTTTAAATTTATTCAAAAGGCTATTGAATATGAAGTGCAACGACAATGCAATGCTTTTGAATCTGGTGTATATGCACAAGAGGTTGTGCAAGAAACAAGACTCTTTGATACACAAAAGGGCATTACGAAATCCATGCGAGGCAAGGAAGAAAGTGCAGATTATCGTTATTTTAATGATCCCGATTTATTGCCTGTATTTTTGGATCCTGTTTTGCTTGATGAGGGCAAAAAGATACCTGAATTGCCTGATAGTAAAATTAAGCGATACACGGAAGTATTAGATATTAAAGAGAATGACGCTAAAGTTATTACACAAGATATTGAGTGTGTCAAATATTTTGAATTTCTCGTTGAAAAGAAGATTCAACCAAAAGTTGCATGCACTTGGCTAATAGTAGAACTGCAAGGTAGATTGAAAAATGGTAATACCTTAGCAAATTGCGGAATTACAAAAGAAAATCTGTATATACTCTTATTGCGTCTGCAGGAGCAAAAAATAAGTGGTGCAGGAGCAAAAGTTCTGCTTACTAACTTAGTAGAAAATAGAGGAGGAAATATAGATTCTCTTATCAAAGAACTTGGCTTAGAGCAGATTAATGATGATGACTCAATAATTAAAGTAATTGATGAGATTCTTAGCAACAATGCGGACAAAGTCGCCGAATATAAAGAAGGCAAAGAAAAAATGCTAGGCTTTTTTGTTGGGCAAGTTATGAAACAGAGTAGAGGTATAAATCCACAAAAAGTTAATAGTCTTTTAAAAGCAAGATTGCAACAAAACTAAGTAACAATGACATTGAAATTCTGAAATCTGAAAATTGGAATAAAAATTAGCCATAGGAATTTTGTTTTGATTTGGATTCTAGAGAATCTTCATTATGCTATTTTTGCTAAGGGAATCCTTAATTGACACTTGCAATGTTCAAAATAGTAAAATACCAAATTGAGATTCTTAAGTCATTTGATTCTTTATGAATTTGTGTTGCTAATGGCAATGTAAAAGCAAACTTGACAACCTATATCAAAATATGAATTTGAGATAATTTGACAAGACGGTTTGATAAGCTATCTAAAGACCAGCTTAAGCTTTAAGGGAAAATCATGATTTCAAACATAACGGGGGTAATTATGTTCAGTATTTTATCTCTCAAGACACAATATCAAACACATAAATTAATATTAAGCTTCATTTTATTTTTTTCTTGTTTTTGCCAAGCATCCGACAATGCAGATGCTACAACTAAGCAAAAGCCCTTTCAGCATACGCCATTTTTCTTTTTTCAAGGTGGTTTCGGACTAGCTTTTGACAATTCTGCACAAAATACTGCCACTAAAACGAATGTTATCCCTAGTGTTACCATAGCTTTAGGTTTTAATCATCACTTTCGCATCTATAAAGTATCTGCGGGACTTAAATTCATGGTTGATTATGAAACGGGGCTATCATATTCTGGAGAGAACACTAAAGTTTATAAAGGTGGTGGTGCCTATATGATTCTGTATGGTGGCACTCCAAGCTTATGGAAAATTCCGCCTTTTTTACTTTATGGAGGAGTGGGATATGATTTTTTAGATGTTGGATTCACTTTTTTACCATCTTTTGATACTAACCCTCGAAGCTATAGTTACGGTCCTTCATATCTATACGGGTGTGTTATTGTGCTTAATAGCTTTAGCGGTATTGATATTTCATTTCGTAAGTCAAAAAGCTATAATTTTTCCCCCAGAATCTTTGTTAGCTATGAATTTAGATTCTAATTTACCCTAGCTGAACATCTAGCTCCTAAGATTAAAGAACTCACTAGAGAGCAGTAGCATATAAAGTTACCTTAACACAGTAACTATAGCTTAGTTATTTATCTAGGCAATACTTTGACATGTACATTAACACTGTTTTTAAAATGTGAATTAATACACTCTAGCTTAATTAATGCCATTTAGCACAGAAGTAAAACCCTACAAAGCTTAATCTATCATGTAGGCAATAGAACATAGACAGCTCTTAATCATTTTCTACATTGTCTTTATACAATACAATAAAAGATAGACATTTTGCTAATGGAGCAGAATCTAATATTTGAACGCATTATCTTTTCAATATCTCATTATGAAAACCCCTATACTCAACAGGTGCTGTGCATGGATTCTTAGCACTAACGTTGAACATGATTCGCCTCTATCACACATCGGACACCACTATCTTGTATAATGACTTAACGCTATCCTTGTTATTTTATTACTTAAAGGTGATAGTATTCTATATCGACATTTATGGTTTTAAAGTCTAAGTTATTAGCTTTAAAACCTTCAAACTTAGCAGTAAGTTCAGAAAATTTTGCAATCATAATGGTTATTAATGCTGATGTAGTGTTATCTTGAAAGAACATTCAATAACAATAAAAGTTTGCCATATCGCTATAACACTCCAAAAAAGAAAGGAAAATCATGCAATTAGAAGGAAAACTCATAAGATATTTGGATAAAGGCATAGAATTTTTAGGAATCTTGCAAGAGAAAAATCCCCAAGATACAAACCCTCTAGTCATGCCTCTGGATACAACCAATAACATGAATGAATTTATCGTGCATTTTGAGAGATTTAACCAATGTCTTAATGCAAATAATCCTCTTATCCCCCTCAATAGTGTCAAGATTCTCTCTCCCATTAAGAATCCCCTACAAGATGTTATTTGTTTGGGCATTAATTATATGGAACACGCAGAGGAATCCATGCGCTTTAAAAAAGAAGTATTTGACGGCAAAAGAGATGAGGCAGTATATTTCGCAAAACGTGTAAATGAATGCGCTAATCCCAATGATGATTTTCACATTGCAGGGAGAACCACACAGCTTGATTATGAGGTCGAATTAGTAGTCATCATAGGCAAAGACTGTAAAAATACAACAAGAGAAAATGCGATGGATTTTGTTTTTGGTTATAGCATCGCCAATGATATTTCTGCACGTGATTTACAATTAAAACATAAGCAATGGTATGCGGGTAAAAGCCTTGAGGGTAGTTTTCCTTTGGGTCCTTGCATTGTGCTAAGAG
>NZ_NXLP01000111.1:0-2881 GCF_003364125.1 Helicobacter sp. MIT 14-3879 | reverse complement strand
CAAAGAAATTGAGAGCGTTAATCTAGGTGAAATTGATACTTCAAAGATTACAGATATGAGCGAGCTATTTGCAGATTCAGAGAGGGAATGTTTTAACGGGATTGAGACTTGGGATACGAGCAGTGTAGAAAATATGAGACGTATGTTTGCAGGGGCAAGTTGCTTCAATCAACCCCTAGATAAATGGAATGTGAGTAATGTGAGAGATATGCTAGGTATGTTTATAGAAGCAGAATCCTTTAATCAGCCCTTAGATTCTTGGGACACAGGCAAGGTAGTTACTATGATGGGTATGTTTGCAGGGGCAAGCTCTTTTAATCAAAACATAAATAGCTGGAATGTCTCTCAAGTTAAAAGTATGAACAGTATGTTTGCTGAAGCAGAATCTTTCAATCAGCCCTTAGATAAATGGAATGTAAGCAATGTGAGAGATATGCAGGGTATGTTTTATGGCACAGAATCTTTTAATCAACCACTAGATTCTTGGGACACAGGCAAGGTAGTTACTATGATGGGTATGTTTGCTAGGGCAAGCTCTTTTAATCAAAACTTAGATTCGTGGGATATAAGCAATGTAAGGTATATGAACGATATATTTAAAGATTCCCCCCTGCAAGATAATCCACCAAAGTGGTATCAGCAGGATTAAAGAAAACCATAAGATTACTAAGCTAAACTCTCAAAGCTGTCATTATTTAAGGAGAGAATCTTAAAGTAACCTTGATTCTCATTGCTAACTTCGTGCGTTTGCTAAAACATAGGTTTTACCTTGCTATTGCTTAGAATAGCATTGTCGAATATAGAGTGAATCCAGACTTTTGCTTATTTTGACGGGATACAGACGGTGATTTCTGTAAATTGCACAAAAAGATTTTGCGCAAAATCTAATGACTTGATAAATATCACAGATTCTTGTGCAAGGCTGTTATTTAGCTCGCAATGTTTTGGCATAGAGTCCTAGCTAATTGCGGTTTGCGCCCAAAACTACATTGATGATTGTTTGAGATTTAAGCATTAACATTACATTGAGGACATCAATATCGCCCCTACAAATGAGACTAAAAGTCCCTTAGAGAATACTTACTGTGCAGAAATAGAGTGTAATCAATTACAACAAGTGTTCTCTCTGCAGTTATTCTTGCATTTAATAAAACTTAATATACTGCTTGGTTAGCAGAAAAAGCGTAAGGATACAATGTGAAAAAGATAGTTGTTGTTTTAGTTGCGCTGATGCTTATTGCTGTTGTGTATGCCTTGACAAGTGAAAGCTTAAAGGAAGATTCTCTAACTAGCTTACAGGAGATAAGAGATATGCCAAATAATACAAAAGATTTGGAGAGAGATATGAATGGATACAAAGAAATTTACCTCGCGGGAGGCTGTTTTTGGGGGGTGGAGAAATATTTTGATTCTATCAAGGGTGTGGTTTCTACTGATGTGGGTTATGCCAATGGAAGAACAGAGAATCCTAGCTATGAAGATGTAGTGTATCGTGATACCAATCATGTTGAAACAGTGCATATTGTTTATGACCCAAAGATGATTAGTTTGTCCTTTATCCTTGATATGTATTACAAAGTTATTGACCCTACTTCTGTCAATAAACAAGGGAATGACATTGGCACGCAATACCGAACAGGCATTTACTACACAGACAGTAGTGATGAATCGGTGGCTAAAGCTTCACTAGATAAGCTGGCTGACGAATATAATGATAGGAAAATAGCCATAGAGTTACTGCCCTTAGTGAATTATTATAAGGCAGAGGAATATCATCAGAAATATTTGGATAAAAATCCTAATGGCTATTGCCATATCAGTAAAGAGCAATTTACTCAAGCAAGCAAGGCAATTGATATAAGCCTTGCTGAGAATCTTATCTCTAGCGATAGAACTATGCAAAATGGGAGGTTTTCATCTCCACAAGGGCGGAGTTATCAGACATTAAGCGATGCAGAGCTAAAAAGGAATCTCACTGATTTGCAATATAATGTTACGCAAAAAAATGCCACAGAGCCTGCCTTTAGAAACGAGTATTGTGACAATCACGCAAAAGGTATTTATGTAGATATTACCACAGGTGAGCCACTGTTTTCTTCGAGAGATAAGTTTGATTCGGGTTCTGGTTGGCCTAGCTTTACCCAACCTATTAGCGGTACGAACCTTAAGGAAAATATTGATAAAAGCTATGGAATGATACGTACAGAAGTGCGGAGTGAGGTGGGCAATGCTCATCTAGGACATCTTTTTAATGATGGACCAAAAGAAAAAGGTGGCTTGCGTTATTGCATTAACAGCGCATCGCTTAGATTTATTCCTAAAGAAGAGATGATAAAAGAAGGCTATGGGCATTTGTTGCCCTTAGTGGATTAGAGCTTTTAGTTTGTAGTTATTTGTATGTTTTAAAATCATAAATAATAATTAGTGAAGCATGATGCGCAAAGAAAGAGTAGAGTTAGCTTGATTTGAGTGATATTGTTTGGATTTTTTATGTATCTCAAGATTGCTGTGAAAGGCTAAAGTAAGTTCTTGGGAATCTTTGCATGAAATGAGAAATGACAGAGAAAACTTGAGTAGGGCATTCTATTCAGTCATATTGTAGGGGGAAATTTTTGCTTGAAGTGAGTCTCAAATAAGATTAATTGAGCAGCAATTCTCATTCTATTGATACGCTAGATATGCGTTCTTTTTCTCTTTTATATAGGCGTAGGAAGTGTGATAGGAATGTATTTTACTCTGTTACTCTGTGTAATTTCTTTCTCCTTAAGAAAGCATAAACTCACTTGCCCATAACCTTTTTGCATATTGAAAATGTGTAGAAAATGTAGGAGCAATATGTTCATTTTTCAGTTACGGGGTTAAGAACACGCTCTGTGTAATG